>CAYZPL010000199.1:0-2528 GCA_964480415.1 uncultured Candidatus Izemoplasmatales bacterium | reverse complement strand
GTTTCAAAATATCTATCAAAGTATCCCTCTTGCCTTTGTATATGTTTTTCATCCTGTTCAGATGCCTTTCGAAATCACCGCTTTCGATGAACCTGGCCAATACGATCTGCGTGAGCGCTGGAACCGAACAAGAAAAGTACGAATATGATTTCTGATAAAGTCTGACAAGTTTTTCCGGTAGGACCGTGAAACTGACACGGAAACTTGACGCGATCGATTTCGAGAAGGAATTCATATAGATGACCTTGTCATATTCGTCAAGGCTTTTCATCGCGGGAATCGGATTCCCGGAAAAGCGGAATTCGCTGTCGTAGTCGTCTTCGATTATATATCTGTCTTTCGACTCGTTCGCCCAGTTAAGGAGTTCCACACGTCTCGGATAAAGCGTCACTATTCCGCTGGGAAACTGGTGGCTCGGTGTCGTATGCACGATATTCGCTCGACTCTTTCTCAGCACGTTGACGTTGATGCCCTGCTCATCAAGAAGGATGGAAATCGGTCTTGCGCCATAATCGGAGTACAAGCGAAAATTCTTTATATATCCCGGATCTTCGACCGCGAAAACATTATCTCTTCCCAGCAGCAAAACCAATAGTGAAATCAGATGCTCGGAACCGCTGCCGATGATGATCTGATCCGGGACCGCTTCGATACCGCGGTACTGGAAAAGGATCTCGGCGATCTTTTCCCTGAGATAGTAATTGCCCGCGTAATCGCTCTGGTTGATGTATTTCTTGAAGTCTTCAAGCAAGACATCTCTTTCGATCCTTGCGAACTTGTAATACGGGAAATTCTCCTCGTCGACCTGATTCGTCTTGAATTCGATATCGTAAGTGCGTCCCGGTCTTGGTGGTAGACTGAAGGATTTCTCCTTCTTCTTTTTTGTATCCAAAGAAAGGTATGGCAAAACAAAATAACCGACTCTCGGTCTCGACTCGATGTAGCCTTCTGCAAGTAACTGCAAATACGCCGATTCCACGGTTATCTGCGATATCTTCAGATGGACTGCGAGTTTTCTTTTCGAAGGAAGTTTCTCTTTCGCTTTAAGTTCGTTGGTTTCGATGGATTTCTTTATGAAGTTGTAGAGTTGTTCATATAGGGGAATATTGCCCTTATGATCGAAAAAGTATGTCAACATATTTATCTGACCTTATCAAATATATTAAAACTGAATATTTAAAACATATCAGTTTCAGGTATAATATAAGCGATGTTACATTTAATGTCAATACCACATGGAGGAATAATATGAAAAAAGACCGTTATCAATTAAACAAAGAATTGGCGCAGATGCTAAAAGGCGGAGTCATTATGGATGTGACCAATGCCGAACAGGCTAAAATAGCTGAAGCCGCAGGTGCTTGCGCTGTCATGGCGCTGGAAAGAATTCCAGCCGATATCAGAGCCGCAGGCGGAGTCTCAAGAATGAGCGATCCGAAACTCATCAAGGAAATACAGGCAGCCGTGACGATTCCGGTCATGGCGAAAGTCAGGATCGGACATTTTGTCGAAGCCCAGATTCTGGAGGCTTTGGAAATAGATTATATCGACGAATCGGAAGTTTTATCTCCGGCTGATACCGTATATCATATCGACAAGACGAAATTCGACGTACCTTTCGTTTGCGGCGCCAAAAATCTTGGCGAGGCATTGCGAAGGATCGAGGAAGGCGCAGCGATGATCAGAACCAAAGGCGAACCGGGAACCGGTGACGTTGTTCAGGCTGTAACCCATATGCGTCTGATCCAGGCGGAAATGGCGATCGTCAAAGGACTTCGCGAAGACGAACTCTTCAACAAGGCCAAAGAACTCCAAGTTTCATACGAATTGCTGAAATTCGTCCATGAAAACGGAAAACTACCGGTAGTCAATTTCGCGGCCGGTGGAGTGGCTACTCCTGCCGATGCGGCATTGATGATGCAACTGGGAGCCGAAGGCGTATTCGTTGGTTCAGGTATCTTCAAATCAGGAGATCCGGCAAAAAGAGCCAATGCCATCGTCAAAGCTGTGACCAATTTCAACGACCCGAAGATGTTGGCCGAATTATCGGAAGACCTTGGTGAAGCCATGGTCGGTATCAATGAAGAAGAAATCGCGATTTTGATGGCAAACAGAGGAGAATGACATGCAGATAGGCATTTTAGCATTACAAGGAGCATTCATAGAACACTATAAGATGCTAAAACGACTGGGAGTGGAATCCTTCGAGATCAGGCAGAAGAAAGATCTTCTGAAGCCGATGCAGGGGTTGATCCTCCCCGGAGGAGAAAGCACGACGATGTACAAACTCCTAAAGGATCTTGACATGTTCGACCAGATCAGACAAACGATTCTGGATGGACTCCCGATCCTCGGAACCTGTGCCGGACTGTTGCTGCTAGCGAAG
The DNA here is from genome assembly GCA_964480415.1 of uncultured Candidatus Izemoplasmatales bacterium. Lineage (GTDB taxonomy): Bacteria > Bacillota_I > Bacilli_A > Izemoplasmatales > Hujiaoplasmataceae > CAYZPL01. The sequence continues at coordinate 142 of CAYZPL010000199.1, read as the reverse complement.
AAGGTCGACAACCATTCGACCAGTTTCTTACAGACAATGGACATAACCGCGATGAAAAACGCTTATGGCAGGCAGCTTGGAAGTTTCCGCACCACAGGCACTTTCAACGAAACTGAAAATGTGCCGTTTGTTTTCATCAGAG
>CAYZPL010000198.1:0-2532 GCA_964480415.1 uncultured Candidatus Izemoplasmatales bacterium | reverse complement strand
AACTGTTTTTTGAAGACTATACCGAAAAAGTCTGGGGAAGGCATCCATCACAACTTTCCGCTGATTGGGGTGCGCAACGCGTCAAAGGCTTGTCCATTTTCAAATTGATATGGCACATGTTCTTCAAGAAGAATGTCGAAACATCGTTGATAGAGGAATTCGTCTATCCTAAATACGGTCCAGGTCAATTATGGGAAACGGTGGCAGATGAATTTCAGAAACTTGGTGGAACTTTGATTTTTAACGCAAAAGCGAAAAAATTCATCACGGAAAACGATAAAATCACTTCTGTCATCTATGAAAAAGACGGAAAAGATGAAACTATTGAAACTGACTTCCTGTTTTCTTCGATGCCGCTTAAAAACCTGGTTCAAGGCTTGGGCGACTCAGTGGATGATGATATAAAGCGAATAGCCGATAATCTGCCTTACCGCGACTTCGTTACAGTCGGATTATTGTTGCCGAAACTTTCCCTTGAAAACAAGACGGACATCCCGACTTTGAAAAACATCGTACCAGATTGCTGGATCTATGTGCAGGACCGTTCGGTCCGTTTAGGACGTATCCAAATCTTTAACAACTGGAGTCCTTACATGGTGAAAGACCCTGAAAACACCGTTTGGATCGGGCTAGAGTACTTTTGTCAGGAAAACGACGATTTCTGGAATATGAGTGATAAGGAATTGGTCGAATTCGCCAAAAGCGAACTCGTCAAGATTGGTGTCATAGATGAAAAAACTAAACTTCTTGACAGCCATGCGGCCCGAGTTGAAAAAGCATATCCGGCATATTTCGATTCTTATGAAGAAATTGATAAGTTGATTCCGGTTTTGGACAAGATTCAAAACCTATACTGTATCGGACGCAACGGACAGCACAGATACAACAACATGGACCATTCGATGATGACCGCATTCCTAGCGGTTGAACATATGGAACATCCTGATCAACCTAAAACGGCGATTTGGAACGTCAATACTGAAAAAGCATATCATGAGGAGAAGGATCATGAAGATTAGCATGAGAAAGGTAATCTTTTTTGGATTTTCCTCTCTGTTCCTGGCATTTTGTCTGGGGCTCGTTCTTTACTTCATATTTTTTCCGATGAGAGGATATCTGAATTCGGATTTCACGGACACGCTTTACTGGGCAAACGCAACAGTCGAATCGGGAAAACTTTTCAGTCCATCGTTCTCCTATGCGGCGTTGCTTCCGTTCGGTGTCAATCTGATCATGATCCCTCTGATTATGATCTTCGGATTGTCGATGACAGCCGAATCCATCGCTATGAGCATATTTGCAGTGCTTCTTACTGGAGCAATCATTTTCCTTTATCGTGCGGCCAAGATATCTTGGAAAGGCGTATTATTTTTCGCAGCTATCTTGATCATGTTGTTCTCGACAAGCGAAAAGATGCGCGAGATGTTCTGGGGGCATGCTATCTATTACAGTCTCTCAGTAATTTTCATGCTTATAGGTACGGGGCTTGTTCTTCGAGTCTATAAAGATGATTCCAAGATTTTCAACAACCGGGTCTGGTTTATCTTGTTGGCCGTTTTCACTTTTCTTGTGAGTCTGAACGGAGTACAATTCATAGTTGTTTACACTATGCCTGTATTTGGTGGTTTATTGGCATACAAGTTTTTCCGGAACGGAATACATTTGTTCACGAAGCAGCATAGGAACACTTGGGCGAAAACTGGAATCATGATTGCCAGTTCTTTACTGGGTGTTGCCATGTTATATGTGATCAAGCATGGTATCAGAGCTTATTATGAAGAAGGTTATTCAGGTTTTTCTCCGGTCGATACATGGCTAGGACATGTTCCGGTTTTCTTCAGTCACTGGATAAATATTTTTTCTGCCGACATCATTTTAGGTGCCCATTTCAGTTATAATTATCTATTACAATTATTGAAATGGCTGATGGCATGGACACTTCTGATATTCCCATTTTTCAGTCTCATCTTCTACCGTAGATTTCATAAGGATTCAACACGTATAATCCTTTGGACACATATAATCATGAGTGTTTTAATTATTATCGGCTTCATCTTCGGTTCTTTGTCAGCTGCCAATTGGCGTCTGATTCCGATGATCGGAACCGCAGCGATCGCATCATTCGCGATTATCGAGGATTTTATTCAAGCTCACAAACGATTATTTATCGTCGTCATCGCTTTGCCTCTGATTATTTTGGGTTCTTTAACATCCATTTCCCAGATTCTTTCGATGTCGGCTGACTATCCTGGTCCGAATGACTTCCCTGGAGTGGCGAAATTCCTTGAGGACCACGATCTCACCTTCGGTTACGCCTCTTTCTGGAACTCAAAGACTGTCACAGTATTGTCCGAATCGAAAGTAGTTGTAAGGTCGATCACATATACTGATCAAAGTGTACAGATGTACTACTATCAAGGCTCTGTCAGTTGGTATGCCGATCAGCCAGGAGTTGAAAATTACTTTCTGATGATGGATGACAGAGAGTACATCAAATATAAACAAAGCGAATTGTATAACTATACGGAGAGT
>CAYZPL010000197.1:0-2559 GCA_964480415.1 uncultured Candidatus Izemoplasmatales bacterium | reverse complement strand
TGAAATGATAAGATGTTAGTAGACACAGAAATAACTGTGTGAACTACTAGCGTCTTTTTTTATTTAGAAGGAAGAATGATATAGTATAGATAAGAAATGCTTTTTGATGAACGAAGTGAAGAGAAAAGCAAAATTGAAGCACAAAAGAAAGGAGCAAAAAAATGCCAAGAATCAAGGGCAGCAAAGCGACGCGACCAAACCGATACTGGAGCAAGGAGGCAAAATACGAGTATGTCCAATTGATATTATCGGGAGAAGCGAGCATGACGCAGATAGGAAAAGACAATGATATAAGTGTAGGACAAATGTCGACATGGGTAAAACGATATCAAGAAGGCGGAATAGAAGCTTTAGAAAACAAAAGGAAGCCAGGGAATCCGTTATCAAAGTATCAGAACAAAAAGGAACTGACCGAATTGGAGCAACTGCAGTATGAGAACATGAAATTGAAGATCGAGAATCTGCGATTAAAAAAAGGCTACACCACAGAGGAGGTGATGGCCATAAGACAAAAAAGACGATTAGGAAAGAATACGAAATAATCAAGATATTGACATTGGAGTACAATATCAAATCTTTATGCGAGTATATGGAAGTATCAAGAAGCGGATATTATAAATGGATCAAAAGAAAAGATGAGTTGAATCAATATGAAAAGAACCGCGAAGACTTGAAAGTGTTGATATATCCTATTCATGATAAGCACAAGACATACGGATATCGGAATCTGGCTCAAAACGTCAGGAACCAGACGGGATGGGTGTTCAGTGACTGGTGGTGTCATAAGTGCTGCAAGGAACTGGGAATCAGATCGGTGGCAAGAAAGGCTTATAAAAGGTCTGGAGAGGAACACGAAATCTATCCTAACCTACTTGGTGGAGATTTCACAGCAAACAGACCGTTCGAGAAAGTATGTACAGATACAACGAGCATATATCATCAAGGAAAAAAGTATGACTGGAATATCTATATAGATCTATTCAACAATGAAATAGTCGCCTATGATCTGCGAATCAGCAAGTTTGGACATGGCGTTAAAAATCATTTTATGGCACTAGATAGATTTCAGTTGGAGAAACAAAAAAGAGGGTATCATCACCTGGATACGATTCTACACTCAGACCAAGGAAATGTATACACCTCTAGGACATTTAATGCCCGATTACATTATACCATAAAACGTTCAATGTCGAGAATAGGAACGCCAACAGATAATCCTGTTTTAGAGTCCATCAATGGTTGGATTAAAGACGAACTCAGGATTGACTTCGACTTGAAGAACACTCCAAATATTCATAAGCTGATTCGCGATTATGTGAAATACTACAATCGTTCTAGATTAGCTTGCGCCTTACATTATAAAAGTCCAATTCAATATCGTACTGAACTGGACTTTTCATAAATGTTATTTTTGTGTCTACAAACTCTTGACTAATACAACGAATCCTCTTTGGTTTTTTACAATACTTTTTCAAACATGGTTTTGTCGCCGTCGACTATTTCCGTCTTTTTGAATCCCATCTTGTCCAAATACTTTTCGTGTCTCGGTATATTAGTGTAAGTCACCAATTTCTTATAACCTTTTTTGAGAAACACGTCTTTGTTGTGATAGAGGTAGATACCCATCTGAAAATCCCTGTATTCTGGCACGACATAATCCATTTCAATTTTCAGTGTATCTTCACGAACTTCACTGCCGAGGAAAATTCCGGCAGGCCTGAGATTTCTAAGGATGTAAAAGCTCATATTGGCTTTTTCCAAATCTATATTGTTAGGAGAGAAGAATTGTGAAAGATCCTTTTTATAGAAATCCAGGAAATAATGAAAGTATTCCGATTTGACATCAAAATCCAAGAGCTTGAAATAATCTTTTGTATTGTACATTTTGGTAAGATAGTAAATGTTGATGATAGTAGTACCGATGTTTAAAATAGCTACAGGGATTGCATCGATAAGGAACCCATACGTCGCAAAAGTCAGAGAGCCGATCAGATTGATCCAGCGTAATTTCTTGACCGAACTCATCAACAACGAAATAAGCACGATCACTGATGCGATATAACCTAAATATACCAACATTTTTCCACCTCCCAAAAAACGCCTATGTTAGTATATCACTTTTTAGAAATTTGTAAAGGATTTTTTTCGGTAAAACATCGGTTTTGGATAAACGATGATTTTCTCGACAATATCCATTGAAAATACAAATATGAAAAGTCATAAATAATTAAGTGTCCAATGAAATTAAATATACAATCGAATTACGAATCAACAAATTTCCTTTCGCACTTTAACCTAATATTCTATTATCTATATAATATTTTCAAAAAAGCTGTATAATTATAGTTGTAATAATATAATTTTTCAAGTGAGGATATCAAGATGAAAGGCAACGGATTTTTCAACAAAGTCAAACAATTCGTCGCAGATAATCTGCGTGTAATTTTGATTGTCATTTCCGTTCTGCTTTTACCCATAACATATTTGATTGTCTATATCAGCGGGGGAACGGAATTTGTCTATACACATCTCGTCTATCTGCCGATCATACTGATTGCC
>CAYZPL010000196.1:0-2561 GCA_964480415.1 uncultured Candidatus Izemoplasmatales bacterium | reverse complement strand
GCTACGTTTGCTTAGTAATTTGAAGATGTCAATATATTCCTGGTACCATTTAGGTCCGTGACGTTTTTGTAGTCTACCGACTATTTTTCTATTTATACCAGCAAGGCCGGTTTGGAAAACGAATCCGAAAAAGGCAATGCCGATTCCAACTAAAACGTTAGTTACTGTAATCATAATACTTCACCCCACAATAAGAGGATAATAAGGGCAATTATCCAGAAGATCGTCGTTGAAAAGTTCTTCGACATGAAGAGATATTTGGCTAATTTCCCCAACTCCTTGACTTTACGAGCTAAAGATTCATAAAATTTAGTCATCCAAGTAGTATACTTTTCATACATTCTTTCAAGTGGTGCATAAAAATCTCTTGTGTAATGCAACAGGTGTTCGTCATGTACGAAGTTCGCGGCTGTATATGTATCCATCAGCGTCACTTTACGTGATTTCTTCAAGACAATGAAGATTATGAATGCGATGAATACTCCGACGCCGAATACCAAAGCTATTGTCGGAGCGCTAAGAGTTCCGTTCGTACCGACGATTTCCATTGTCGTTGCGGTAATCGGAGTGAAATTCAATTCAACCAATACCTTATCGATGAAATTCATCAATCCTCCAGGGAATACTCCGGTATAAACATTGACACCCATAAGGATGAATGTCGGAATCAACATAAGCAACGGAGCTTCTTTCACTTTCTTGTATTCTGTCAATTCCTGGCCAAGGAAAAGCGCGGCCAAAGGACGGAACACATAAAGGAACGAGCCGATGCTGCCAAAGAACACTGCAATACTAATAAACACCAGACCTTTGTTGATTACGCCTTGATAAATCAACCATTTTGAAATGAAACCACCCATAGGCGGAATACCAGCCATGGAGATTATCGCGATCAGATATGCCAGATATGTGATCGGCATCTTGTGAATCATACCACCAAGTTCGCTCATTTTCGTTGTTCCTGTGACTCTTGCAACAGCGGCAATAGCCATAAACGCTGCAGCCGAAGCTACCGCATGAGCCATGATATGATAGAATCCACCAGCCACTGTAAAGTTATTGAGTACAGCAAATGCTATTATGATATATCCACCATTTGCCATTGAAGAATAAGCTAATAGTTTTTTTGCGTCGTCCGATTTTATTGCCATCAGTGTACCAAAAATGATTGACAACCCACCTAGCAATGCAACAATATAATGACCCCAAGGTAAACCGATTGCTGCGAAGTTCGCAGTTACCGGCGACACTTTGATCAGCGCAAGCACACCGATAAAAGCTCCGATCTTGACCAAAGCTCCCGAAAGAACCGGTGAAAAAGGATGCGGTGCGTTACCATGTGCTATCGGCAACCATATGTGTAACGGAAATAATCCGAGTTTTGAAAAGGCGGCGATTAGGAACAATACGAATACCATTGCGGCTGATCCGCCTGTAAGCATTGATAAAGAGGAAATAGCCATCGATCCTGTATTCTGATAGATAATCATAATACCAAGCAACATCGCCATGCTTCCCGCAACGCTGAATCCATAGTATGATACTGCTGCTTCTCTGCTTTTTCCTTGAGGAATAAGGAACATTGTTGTCCAAATTATCAATTCGAAGAAGAAAAACAATTGGATGAAATTGTTAGTGTAAAATGCTCCAACAATTCCTGCTAAACTAAGTAAGAACAACAGATTGTATGAATCTTTATATTTTTGTTTATCAATAAAGTAAGGATGAAAGAAACTTACCATCAGATATATGAATGCAATGATAATCACAAAGTAAAAACCTAAATATGTCTGAGAGAAAGTAAACCAAGGAAGCAGATTAACTGTCGTGACAAGATTTTGACTGAATCCGAAACTTGCCAAAGATACAAATACGAACATTGTAGCGAAGATTACAAATACCGATCCAATCATTGTGTTGATTTTTGTCAACACATAAGAGATTAATGCGGATCCAACAAGGAATAGAATCAAATATTCGATACTAGCCATTATTAATCACCTCCGCTGCACTGTCAAAATGAGTTTCGAGATTTGTCATCGGTGCTGTATAAGTTCCAAACACCAACAGACCAAGAGCGATGACAACGAAAACGAATTTAAAGTTGAAATTGAAAGAAACCTTTTTAATCTCTCCGCTCTCTCTAAACCAAAGTTTGACAAGCATTCTTACAAAATAAATTCCTTCGACGATCGCAGCGAGCAATATTACTGCTACCAACCAGATCTGACCATTGGCCGCGAGTTGTAACAAGAAATTATACTTGATTATGAATCCGACGAATAGCGGTAATCCCATAACACTCAAAGTCGCGATTGTGAATGTAACTCCAACAAAGATGTTGTTTGCGAACAGCCCTGAAAGATCATGCAATTTATCGCTGCCGACTTCTTTTGTAGCCTTATTTACTACAAGGAACAACAAAGTCTTGCTTAATGCGTTTGCGACAATCAGGTAAACCGCCCATGTGATGATGCCGTTAACGAAGAGCAGCGCGACAACACTTGCTTGTGCGATACTGCTGAATAATAGGATCTCCCTTGTCTTTTTGGTTGAGAACG
>CAYZPL010000195.1:0-2583 GCA_964480415.1 uncultured Candidatus Izemoplasmatales bacterium | reverse complement strand
TTGATTATGTGTCCGACCCCATAGAGATGAGGCTCGACTGTAAGTCCTTTTTCCAAAGCGAGTTTCTTCGCTGTTTCAAAATCATGGATTTCAAAGAAATTGATACCGGTTTTCTCCTTGATAAGATCAACCATGTGTACCTTGCGCCAGCCCTTACCAAGATTGATTTCTTTTCCGTCGTATTCGATGGTGGTATTTCCGTTGGTTTCCTGTGCCAGGTATGAGATGAGATTCTCGCTGAGATCCATCATGCCCTGTAGGTCGGAATAGGCAAGATATAGTTCGATAGTTGTAAATTCAGGATTATGCAATCTGTCAATGCCTTCATTTCTGAAGAGACGCCCGATCTCATATACACAGTCGAATCCACCGACAATCAGACGCTTTAGATGAAGTTCCGTGGCGATGCGTAAATAAAAAGGCATGTCCAGAGTATTGTGATGAGTTATAAACGGTCTGGCGTTTGCACCTCCCAAAACAGGTTGCAGAACAGGAGTTTCAACTTCAATGTAACCGAGGCCGTTCAGATAATTGCGCATCAGACCGATGATTTTTGAACGCATGATGAAAGTGTTCTTCGATTCTTCGTTCATAATCAGATCGACATAACGTCGTCTATATATTTCTTCCTTGTCCACTAAACCGTGATATTTTTCCGGCAACGGTCGCAATGCTTTTACAAGATGAGTTATATTCAATGCTTTGATTGATAATTCGCCGGTGTTTGTGATCATGGCTGTACCCATGACGCCGATGATATCTCCGATATCGCTTTTCTTGAAGAGTTCATAATTCTCTTCACCTACAGCGTCTTGTCTTACATACAATTGGACTTGTCCGTATTGATCTTGTATATGGACGAATCCGGCTTTACCTTTGACGCGTTTGGACATTATTCTTCCGGCGATTTTTATTTCTTCAGGATTTTCAGCCTCGTGGAGTTCTTCTTTTGTGTAAGAAGAAAAAGCCTTTTTGAAGGTTTCAGTGTTATGAGTTCTGTCGAATCGGCTTCCGAACGGATCGATGCCGGATTCTCTAAGCTTCTCTGCTTTCTCTCTTCTTACAATTTCTTGTTCAGTCAGTTTTTGTTCCATAGTATTCTCTATCCTCCAACATAATCTGTTGCCAGTTTCAATAAGTTTAGGTTGTCGTACATCACGGTGATGTAATTCTCTCCTTGTGAAATTTCATCATTAGTCAATGATTGAAGTATGTCATATTCCAGTTTGACCGGAGTTCTTCCCAGGTTTTCAAGTTCTGTGAAGACCGCATTCGAAAGCGGAGAAGTAGTGTTTCTTTCATAAAGGACGTAATTGATATCGTTGTTGATAGCTTCTGTTACGATAGCTTCTTTCTGTTGTCCGGTGAATTGTTCGGTCTCTTCGTGGTATCCCGGTGAGATTGAGAAAAAGTTCAAGCCATAATCTTGGTAGAGATAACCATATATATTGGTAGCGGTCATTATCGGTTTTTGTTGATTTGAGATGACGTTTGTGAATGCGTTACTCAAAGCTTGTAACTTACCCAACAAAACTTCATAGTTGTTCTCCATCAGATCCACACTGCTATTGAATTTGACAGCTAATTTATCACGGATCAACTCGGATACCTGTATCATTTTCTGAGGCGAAACCCAGAAATGAGGATCGGAGCCCAAATTGTCATCCACAATCACTTCCTGATTGTTGGAATCGTAGGAATGCACAAGTCCGGGAATGAATTGTATATAATTCGTCTCGTCTTCGATCTTGACAAGCTCAACGTTCTTGTTGGTGAATATGCTGTCAATCTGGAAGTCGATATACTGATCATAGTTGGCACCGACATAAAACAGATAAGTGGCGTTTGTCATTGAAATTATATCTTTTGGAGACCAATCTACGGAATTTTCATGTGAAGATACTCCGGGAACGATTCCTACAGTGTATCCGGTTCCTTGAAGAATTTCATCCGCTAGATATTTAAGCGGATAGACGGTCACATATATGTTATTTGATGTAGGGGAATTGAAACAAGCTGATAGCGAAAACGCAAGCATCAATCCAATTATTGCCACCCATAATTTCTTCATAATCCACTCCCATAGTATTATACCCTATTTGATTTATTAATTCAATTTTGAATCGCTTATAATCTCATACATATTCTCAGCATCTTCCTTCTTGGAATAGCTGGATACTTCCAACACTCTTATTTTCAATTCCTTATTGCCGTACCTTATAACAATTATATCATCAATTTCGATATTTGTGGCAGGTTTGGCAGAACGTCCGTTAACTTCTACTTTCTGGTTTTTACTTACTTCTTTTGCGATTGTTCTCCGTTTGAATATTCTTGATACTTTAAGATATTTGTCTAAGCGCATTTTGCCCTCCGAAATAATAAGGGATACGATTAAGTATCCCAAATTTTGAGTTAGTTGTTTTGTTTGGAAAACTAATGTTTTACTTCAGTTTTCTCATCTGGCTTTTCGGTTTTTTCTTCAAAATCATCTTTAGTTTCTTCCTTGGTTTCTTCCTTGGAATCGTCACTGACTTTTTCCTTGATTTCTTCTTCAGGCATGACATCTGAAGCCAATACGTT
>CAYZPL010000194.1:0-2593 GCA_964480415.1 uncultured Candidatus Izemoplasmatales bacterium | reverse complement strand
TTCGATATTATGTGTTTGCTCGGAATACCTATCATCATATGCCTTCTGGCCATAAATGAGTTTCTGACCGTCTCTATAGTCGATACCACCCATCTCTTCATCCATTACCAAAGAAAAGATATCGTTGACACCTTTGATCGTTTCCTTTCTTGAACGGAAATTCTCACGGAGGTCGATTGAGACTCCTGTCGTTCCGTTCTTGTATTCTTTGTATTTGTTTGCGAAGTTCATCGGATTGGCGTCCCTGAACCCGTAAATGGATTGTTTTATGTCGCCTACCATGAAGATGTTGTTGTTTTCTATCAGGGAGATGAAATAGTTCTGCATGTCGTTGGTGTCCTGATATTCATCGATCATGATCTCGTTGATTCCATGTTTGTACTGTTGACGGATGTCTTCGTTCTTCTCCAGAAGTTCTATAGCGAAATTCATGATATCGTCGAAATTGTACAGGTTCTTCTCCTGCTTGGCTTTTTGGAGCCGACTGATAAACCCGGCAGTGATTTTAAGGAGACACATTACTCTGACTTTAGTCTCAAGAACGGAAGCAATCGCATCAGCTTTTGTTTCGATGTTCATGCTCTTCATGTCTTTGATTATCTTGCCGATTCTGTCTTTGAACAGACTGATGTTTCTCTTGATATATTCATCAAAATTCTCATCTTCAATTTTCGGTTTTCTCGGATAGCTGATGGCTGTCAGTTTTCTTGTCAGAACATCGAAATCCTTCTCTTCATCGATCACCTTGCATTGATGTTGGAACTCGTTCAGATACTCGAGCAGCTTGCTGTCGCATAACCCTTCAACGGATTCTTTGAAATCCTTGAAATCTTCGTATATTTCACTTATATCCGCATTGAGAGTATTTTCATATTCCTTGAAGAATTCTTCAAGTTTTTCTTTTGAGAAATGCTCTTGCTCATAGTTCTGTAGATAAGATTCGTATCCAGGGATCTTGGTAATTTTCCCGGCAAGCGTCAAGACGGTTTCATAGATGATGTCGTCGCCTTTTTGAAAAAGCAGTTTTACAAGTTCCTCAAATTCTTGTGTTGCTTCCTGATAATAACCTTTGATTACTTGCTCCAGGACATCTTTTTTTAGCTTTTCGATCAATAACGTATCACCGATACCGATATTGCTCGGAAGATCAAGCAGATAATAGTATTCCGAAACAAGCCTTAGACAAAATGCGTCGAAAGTCGATATGACCGCATTTTCCAAATATTTGAGCTGATATTGCAGTGAATCATCGTCTTTGATGGCATCGATGATTCTCTGCTTCATTTCGAAAGCTGCTGCGTTTGTGAATGTCAATATGATCAGTTTGTCGACTCTGATTCCGGATTTGAGCTTTCTGATCACTCTATCTTTAAGCACTCTGGTTTTTCCCGAACCTGCCCCGGCACTGACAAGGATGTTATTTCCTTCGTAATTTACCGCTTTTTCCTGAGAAGGTGTAAGTATGTCTTTACTCATCCTCTGACACCTCCAATGACCTGTTTTTCAGATAACAGATAGAAAAATAGTCGCAGTACTCGCAACTTACGCTGTCTTTCTTGACTCCCATTGTTGGCAATGGATCGATTTCGAACTCACCGCGTTTGATTTTCTTGATCGCTTTCGCAATCATCTTTTCGGTTTTGTCCAAAAGGTCTCTAAAACCGTTTTTGTCCAAAAGTCTTCTTTCGGAGTTTTTATGGAATGTACCATCATTCTTTAGGCTGATGCCTTGAAGATAAGACAGACTCCTGTCAAGATCCGTGAGTCTTGAAACATTGTTTAGGGAAATGCCTTTCAGTTTGAATTGGTCCCTTATTTCCTGGTCGGACAGATTGACTCTGCCGAGCGTGGTTGTCTGATAGTAAAAACCTACCGGTTCCATCGTCTTGTCCTGATTCATCTTGACAAGGCAATACATGTAAAACGGCAGCTGCAACTGTCTGCCCTGCTCGAATTTGTCCGTGGAGAAATCTTTATTTCCGAGTTTGTAGTCGATGATGACGAAATAGTATTTCCCGTTTTCTTCTTCGATCAGGGTCTTGTCGATGATGCCTTTCAGGACAAAGTCCTTATCCAGCTCGGTATCTATTTCAAATGACTTTTCCGTCATCGTGTCTTTGAACTTGGTTTGTTTATGAAAATCAAGAACGGTACCGACTAGTTCTTTCAGTTCGATCTCCAAAGCTTTGAGGAAGATATCCTTTTTGTATTCGATATCGCTTGGAAAGTTTTCAAAACCGCTTATGATATCGAATATCGATTGATCTGTTCCTTTGATCTTCTCTTCCAGAACCTTATGTGAGATCGTACCGAGATGCTGTGCCAAAGAAGGTGTGTATTCATCGATCTTGAGCAGATATTTTAGCAGATACTGAAACGGACAAAGATTCAAAGCTTCGATCTTTGCGCCGGTAAGTGAATTATGCTTATTTAGCAACCGCATCAATGTGGTTGGATAGATTCCCGTGAATTGAGGAATATATTTCATATCATGTTTTGCGTAGGTATTTTTGAGCAGGTCGTAGTCTACGCTTTTCTGGTAGTAATTCTCGAGATCATATTTTCTAATCGCGTAAAGCTGCAAATCATACGT
>CAYZPL010000193.1:0-2593 GCA_964480415.1 uncultured Candidatus Izemoplasmatales bacterium | reverse complement strand
TTCAGATGGATTGACCAGACCAATTACGACCAGTCGATCTTCTCGTTCGCGAGATTCGGCAAGTCGGAAGACGATTTTTGTATTGTCGTTTTGAACATGACTCCAAACACATACATGGATTTCCGGGTCGGAGTTCCGAGAGCCGGGATCTATGAGGAAATCCTCAATTCCGACAAAGACATCTATGGCGGATCCAATCTTTACAACGGTGCCGCTTTGCAAAGCATGGAAGAAGCGAGCCACGGTTTCGCCAATTCCATAAACATGATCATATCGCCGCTTTCGATTTCAATACTAGAATATAAAAAGCAATAGACAGGTGAACTATGGAAAAAACGATGATTTCAATGATTCTCGTCGGCGGACGGGGAACAAGACTTGAAGAAATAACGAACAAGACTGCGAAACCGGCGGTTTCTTTCGGCGCGAAATATCGTTTGATCGATTTCACCTTAAGCAATATAACCAACAGCGGAATCGACGTCTGCGGAATCGTCACCCAGTACGAACCTTTCGAACTGATGAACTATATCGGATCCGGAGCATCCTGGGATCTAGACGTTTTAGACGGCGGTATCAGATTTTTGACGCCTTATTCCAAGAAGGATGACGTACTCTGGCAAAAAGGTACAGCCCACGCCATCAAACAATATTTCAACTTCATTGAAGAATACAAAGCAAAATACGTAATGATCCTTTCAGGCGACCACATCTATAGAATGGATTACACCGATATGCTCAAACATCATATCGACCATAAGGCTGACATCACCATCGCCGCTACAGAAGTGGATAAAAATGACGCCAGCAGATTCGGCATTCTGGAAGCCGACGAAAATGACAAGGTTATCAGTTTCGAAGAAAAACCGCACCATCCGAAAACGAGCCTGGCTTCGATGGGAATCTATATATTCTCGACAGATGTTCTAAAGGATCTGCTATACAATTCCATAGATGAATTAGTTGATTTCGGTAATGACATATTGCCGAAAAGCATTGCGCTCAAGAAACATGTATCGATCTTCAAATTCTTAGGTTACTGGCGCGATGTCGGTACTGTCAAATCACTATATGACGCCAATATGGATCTGTTGAACGACCCGTATTTTCTTGGCCTTAACCAATCGGCGGTCCTGCCGGTGTTTTCCAAATCATATAACCTGCCTCCACACGTGATCAAGAAAACCGGATCCGCAAAGATCTCGGTAATAGCAGACGGCAGCATCATCAAGGGCGAGGTCTTCCATTCGACGATTGCTTATGAAAGCTTCATCGAGGAGAATGCCAAAGTCCATGATTCGGTATTGTTACCGGAAGTATACGTCAGTAAAAACGCGTTCTTGAAAAACGTGATCGTCGACAAAGGACTTACTATACCGGAAAACTATCATTGCACCCCAAAGGAACTTGTCCTCATCACTTCAAGCAATCTGTTAAAGGTAGGTGAGATCAATGGATAGTCTATTCATGGTCATCGACGCCACCAGCAAAGGCAATTTCTCGAAATTGTCAAGACACAGAGTACCAGGAGCATTGCCTTTCGGAGCGAAATACAGACTAATTGATTTCGCCTTGTCCAACTGCAAGAACTCGGGGATCAACAACGTGGCAATTTTCCCATACGGAAACTACCGTTCTTTATCCGACCATATCGGTTCCGGAGACAGGTGGGATCTTAACCGGCGCCATGATGGCATCTTCATTCTGCCACCTAAGAATCTTAACCTCAATTTCGAGGATTCGATCAGTTTCCAGAGGATGTACGAACACATCGAGTATTTCCAGAGAAGCCATCAAAACTACGTGATAGTCCAACCGGCCAATCTGGTTTGGAATGTAGATTACAAAGTCTTTCTGTTCTCGCACTTGAGCAACAACGCCGACATCACGGAAGTGGTGTCTTTAGGCAGAAAGAGGATCAAAACCTATATAATCTCCAAAGACGCGCTTTTGGAATACATAAACAATTATGACCAGATCAAATTCAGAAATCTTTCCGATGTTTTTGATTATGCGCCGAATCTGAAAAGGAACACTTATATTTTCGAGAGCTCATGTTATTACATCAACTCCGCCAAAGAACTTTATGATGCGAACATGGAACTGCTTGACTCCGATGAAGTCAGAAAGAATCTGTTCCGAAAAACGAGACCGATCTTCTCGAAAGAGACGATGTCTGCGCCTTCAAGATATTGTGCCAACGCCAATGTCAGAAACTCGATCATCGCATCCGGTGCGCATATTGACGGAGAAGTCATCAATTCTGTGGTCGGCCGTAAGGCGAAAATCAGAAAAGGTGCCAAAGTCATCAATTCTGTGATGATGAACCAGTGTGAGATCAAGGAGGGGGCAATACTTGAATATTCGGTTCTGGACAAGGAGACCAAAGTGCTTGAGAAGGCCGTCGTAAAAGGAACTAAAAATCAATTGTTCGTATCCGAAAAAGGTCAGATCGTCGTTTCCAACCGCGAACAGACTATTCTTCAGATCGCGTCAGAATGCTTCCCGTACGTCAAGACGGGCGGGTTGGCCGATGTCATCGGTGCGCTTGCGACCGAGCTCAGCAACTTAGGAGTCAAGTCCGAGACGATTC
>CAYZPL010000192.1:0-2594 GCA_964480415.1 uncultured Candidatus Izemoplasmatales bacterium | reverse complement strand
CATACTCGATGGTTATTTCATCATCCACGACCACAGGCTTTTTGGCGATTCTTCCGATGCCAATGATAGCTACTTCGGGATATTTGATGACAGGAGCGCCAAAAGTAGAATCGAATATTCCATAATTCGTAATCGAAATTGTACCGTCACTCAAATCATTTAATGTAATCTTTTTGTCCATAGCGGCTATTTTAATGCGGTTCAATTCCATTGCCAAATCCAGAATGCTTAATTTATCTGCATCCTTAATATTCGGAACGATGAGACCGTCCGGAGTGTCGGTAGCTATACCGATGTTCATATAATTCTTGTAGATTATTTCCATTGTTTCATGGTCATAACTGGAATTGAAAATCGGAAACTTCTTGATTGTAAACGTAAGCGCCTTGATTATGAACGGCATATATGTCAGTTTGACATTTTCATCTGCGAATTTCTCTTTTTGAGCATTTCTAAAATCGACCAGTTTTGTTACAATAACTTCATCCATGACAGTAGTGTGTGGAATAATGGCTTTTGACAAAACCATGTTTTTCGCAATAGTCTGTCTCAATTTGGATGTTTTTTCTCTTCTTATACGTTCTGTATCAAATTTAGGCAAAGATATTTCAGGAGTATGATAAGTCGTCCTCATAGTTTCTCTTTCAGGTCTGTATTCCTTTGCAAAAAGGGATATATCTTCTTTGAGAACTCTTCCGTTTTCTCCGGTGCCTTTGATCTGATTGATATCGACGCCTAGATCTTTTGCCATTTTTCTGGCAACAGGAGTAGCAAGCACCTTATGTGTTTCTTGTATTGCTAATGATGCATTTTCCTGAGAAGGTGCTATGATCTCGTTTGAAATGTCTATTTCTCCGACAACACCTGTGGATTCTTGTTTGTCTTCGTTTTTTATTTCGCTTTTCTTTTCAGATTTAATTTCAATATTTTCGGGGCTTTCAGCGATATCGTTACCATCATCTATGATGGCGATGGTTTCTCCGACTTTGATGGTTTCACCAACTTCAGGGCCTAATTCCCTGATAAAGCCTTTGATAGGGCTTGGTATTTCCGCATTCACTTTGTCTGTTTCAATGACGACAAGAGTGTCACCTTCATTAACCAAGTCACCGATATTTTTTTCCCATTTCAGAATGACACCTTCACTGATGCCTTCACCGATATCGGCGAATTTGAAATCTAACATTTAGAATTTCACCACCTTTAATATTTCAGCCTTGATTCTTTCTGGAGAAATGACGAAATGATGTTCTCCCTTTGGAAGAGGAATTGTCACATCGAAACCTGTTAATCTTGTTGGAGGAGCTTCAAGACTTAAGAATGCTTTCTCATTGATCATGGCGATTAGCTCTGCGCCTGGACCGTAAGATTTATATGCTTCATGCACTACTAAGAAACGTCCGGTTTTCTTGACGGACTCGGCTATCGTATCCTCATCATAAGGTTTTATCGTTCTGAGATCGATCAGTTCAACACTGATGTTTTCATCCTTTAGCATATCAATTGCTTTCTGGACTTCTCTGACAAGCGCTCCCCAGGCGAGAACCGTGATATCTGTTCCCTCTTGGACGATTTTCGCTTTACCGATGGGGACAATATATTCCTCTTCGGGAATTTCTTGTTTGAAAGCCCTATAGATGCGTTTTGGTTCTAGAAAGATGACGGGATCAGGGTCTTTTATTGCGGCGGTCAATAGTCCTTTTGCATCGTAAGGGTTCGAAGGAATGACAACTTTTAATCCAGGTATGTATCCATATAGCGATTCCAAAGATTCACTATGAAGTTCCAAAGCTCTGATACCACCGCCATAAGGCATTCTTATGACCATAGGCAGTGTGTAAATGCCGCGTGAACGGTTTCTAAATCTTGCAACATGTGTGATTATCTGATTGAAAGCCGGGAAGCTAAATCCGCTGAATTGAATTTCAGGAATCGGTTTAAGTCCGTTGATCGCCATCCCGATGGCGCCACCAACGATGGCGCTTTCAGCCAAAGGCGTGTCAAAAACGCGGTCTACTCCATACTTTTTCTGTAATCCTTTAGTGGCACGGAATACACCACCTTCCAAACCGACATCTTCACCAAAAACCACGATTGATTTATCCTTGCCCATCTGTTGGTCAAGGGTTTGGTTAATTGCTGATAGGATATTAATCGCTGCCATATCATTCACCTGCCTTTTTCAGGAAAGCCTTATAATCCTCGAGTTGTTCTACAAGACTTTTCGGCATGGTCTCATATGTATATTTGAAAATATCCTCAAGTGGAACAAGTCCGGAATTTTCAACTTCTTTGAAGACGTTGTTGACTTCATCATTATACTTGTCCATCAATTTTTTATCTTGTGTTTCGGTCAAATATTTCTTGCTGATAAGATATTTTTTGAACCTGATTAGTGGATCGCGTTTTTCCCAGTATTCCAATTCATCTTGTGTTCGATAAATGGAAGGATCGTCGCTGGTTGTATGAGCTTCAAGGCGATATGTGAGAGCTTCAATCAAAGTTGGACCATCGCCCTTCAAAGCCCTTTCTCTAGCTTCTTTGGTAGCAATATACATGGCAATCGGGTCGTTGCCGTCAACCTGGATGCCGGG
>CAYZPL010000191.1:1228-2595 GCA_964480415.1 uncultured Candidatus Izemoplasmatales bacterium | reverse complement strand
ATGTTCTATCCTTTCTTCCCGAGGATATCAACCTAATCAAAGGATCCCCTAAAGATAGAAGATATTTCATAGATATGATATTGGGGCAGGTTGATCGCAATTATCTGATAGAACTTACAAATTACAAAAAGCTTATAAAACAGCGAAACGAAATTCTCAAAGGTATCTCGGAAAATGTGAAATACGACAATACGTTGCTTGAAGTAATCAATGAGCAAGCTGCTGATTCGGCCGAAAAAATCATACTATCCCGAAGACAGTTCGTGGAGAAAATCAACAGTAATTTGACGAATGTCTATAACAGCGTTTCCAGTAACAAAGAGATATTCAAATTCGGTTATCAGCCGTCAATTGAACAAAACGTTCTCAATGCCTGGAAATCGAAATTCAAGCTGGATCTAATGCTCAGGATTACAAATTCGGGACCGCATAGAGATGATTATCTATTCAATATAAATGATCTCAATTCAAGAGATGTATCGTCTCAAGGCGAGCAAAGAATCATGATAATATCGTTAATATTTGCTATCGGTGAAATAATCAGAAATCAAAAGAAAGAAAGTCCGGTATTGTTGCTTGACGATGTCTTTTCAGAACTGGATACTTTCAGGCAGAACAAGTTGATAGACTACATAAGTAAATTCGATATGCAAGTCATCATCACAACAACACACGTCAACGAAATAAAAGAAAGAATTTTGAAAAAATCAAAAATATTTATAGTCCATGAAGGCAACATTAAGGAGGATGCGCGCTATGAGCAATAAAGAAAGCAATTATGATTCGAGTAATATACAAATACTGGAAGGCCTTGAAGCTGTCAAGAAGAGACCTGGTATGTATATTGGCACCACAGGTCCTAGAGGGTTGCACCATCTTGTATGGGAAATAGTCGACAACGCAGTAGATGAGGCGCTGGCGGGTTTTTGCGATACGATTATAGTAGAGATACTACCTGGGGATGTAATCGCCGTTACGGATAACGGAAGGGGCATTCCAGTCGATATTCATCCCAAGTCAGGAAGACCGTCTGTGGAAACCGTATATACAACATTGCATGCCGGTGGTAAGTTCGACCACAACTCATATAAAGTATCCGGTGGCTTGCACGGAGTCGGTGCATCGGTAGTTAATGCACTCAGTACATACATGAATGTTGAAATCTACAAATCAGGAAAGAAGTATGAAATAGATTTCGATCATGGATTCGTCAAGAACGAACTCAGATATATTGAAGATACGGAATTAACGGGGACAAAAGTCACATTCCTGGCTGACCCGGAAGTGTTCAAAGAATCGCACACATATGAATTTGAAATATTAAGAACAATTATTCTTATGCTAAATATGGATTATTAGCAAAACAA
>CAYZPL010000191.1:0-1218 GCA_964480415.1 uncultured Candidatus Izemoplasmatales bacterium | reverse complement strand
TCCTTAACAAGAATATCAAGTTCTCCATCATCGACAAGAGAAAAGAAAACGTAGTTGTCGAGAAAGATTATTGTTATGAAGGCGGAGTTATGGAATATGTCGAATTCCTTAATGAGGGCAAAGATGTCCTTCATCAGAATGTAGCGTATTTCGAAGGCATTCAGGAAGACATTCTAGTTGAAATAGCAATGCAGTATAACAATGGTTACGCACAAAACATATATTCGTTCACAAATAATATAAACAATACCGAAGGCGGAACACATGAAGAAGGATTCAAACTCACTTTGACGAGAATTCTGAACAATTACGGCAAGAGCAACAATCTGTTCAAGAAGGACGAATCGTTACTAGGCGAAGATACGAGAGAGGGTTTGGTAGCCATAATCTCGGTCAAACATCCGGATCCGCAATTCGAAGGTCAGACAAAATCCAAATTGGGATCAAGCGATGCCAGAAGGGCGGTCGCAACGGTCATGTCCGAAGGGCTGGAAAGATTCCTGCTTGAAAATCCGACAGCAGCCAAGACAATTATCGAAAAAGCTATGATGGCGCAAAGAGCCAGAGTGGCTGCGAAAAAAGCCAGAGAAGCCACACGTAGGAAATCTCCGCTTGATGCATTGGGATTCGCTTCAAAACTGGCTGATTGTCGATCAAAGGACGCTACTAAATCGGAAATCTACATCGTCGAGGGAGATTCCGCTGGAGGCTCTGCGAAACAAGGAAGAGATTCCGAGTATCAAGCTATTCTACCACTCAGAGGTAAGGTCTTGAACGTTGAAAAATCAAGATTGGACAAAGCTTTGCAGAACAAAGAAATCATCTCCATGATCCAGGCTTTTGGAACCGGTATCGGCGATGAATTCCAAATTGAAAACGCAAGATATCATAAGATTATCATCATGACCGACGCCGACGTTGACGGTGCGCACATCAGAACCTTGCTCTTGACATTCTTATTCAGATTCATGAGAGTACTTATAGAAAAAGGCTATGTGTTCATCGCACAGCCGCCACTATATAAGGTCCAGGTTGGAAAGAAAGTTTCATATGCATATGAAGAAAAAGAACTTGATCAGATCCTTGCGGAGACAAACACCTCAAGACCTGTAATTCAGAGATACAAAGGTCTTGGAGAGATGAATCCGGAACAACTTTGGGAGACCACAATGGATCCGGAAACAAGAACTTTGTTGCAAGTCACCTTGGAAGACGCAA
>CAYZPL010000190.1:0-2605 GCA_964480415.1 uncultured Candidatus Izemoplasmatales bacterium | reverse complement strand
GAATATTTGCTGTATTCTTTGATATTCAAGCAAGCAATCACAAAGAATAAACCATTCACCAGATATAATGCCACTCTTGTATAAGTGTTCACCAATAGCGCGATACCGACAGGTTTTACGAATCCACTGAGATCGACAAACCCGTTTTGTATGAAGAAAATCGCCACAATGTTGAACAAACTTACCACAAGTAGAATATGCGGTGCGATTTTCTTAAAGATAATTGAAAGAAAAGCCATCAATAAAGGAACAGCTATCAATAATACTGCGCTCATAGTTTTCCCTCCAATTCATCCAAATTATATGTATGGTATTTTTTGAAAATATTTTTAGCGATGGCTAAAGCCAAGGCTGTGGTACCGACACCGATGACGATGGCGGTCAGGACCAATGCCTGTGGAAGCGGATCGACGAAGATCAAACTGTTAGCCTGGTCCGCGCTGGAAACGATTGGTGCAACACCATTGTAGACAAAACCAATACTGATAATGAATATGTTGAGACCAAGTTCCATGATATTTAGAGAAACGATTATTTTGATCAGATTTCGATTTGTGAACAAGCCGTATAGACCGAACACAAACAAAATTATAGCTGCATACTGTATCATGAGTGTTCCTCCTCTGTCAAGAAATTATCCACGACACCGGCGATTTCACTACCAACTTTAAGACCGATCAATACGTAGAATATTGGAATAATACCTGCGCTTATCAAGTTTCCGACTGTGCCAACAGGCAAGAAGTTCTTCAAGAACGATCCAACTAAAATCAAACCAAGCAAACCACCGATAACAAACAAGCTGCCGGCAACGCCTTCCGAAATTCTAAAGCCTTTGATTTTTGTTCTGAATTTGTCATCAGCCAAGTAAAGCAACAATATCGCACTTGCGATGATTGCACCACCTGGGAATCCTCCACCTGGTGTCAAATGTCCATGAACGATGATATACATACTGGTTACCAATATGATTGAGAACAAAACTTTGGATCCGACACGCAACATGAAGTTTGGTTTGAAAGTAAGATCCAATCTTGATTCCTTTTCGCTGTGTCCTCCGAATACCAAAGCTACGCCAAGAGCACTGACGAATAGCACTGTTACTTCTCCCAATGTATCGAATCCACGGAATATGACCACGATTGCTGTGATAAGGTTTCCGGCACCGACATTTGCGATATCTGTTGGATTTGTGTATGTTGCGGAAACGCCATTGGCTAATGCGGCGTGTCCGAACTCAGGAAACGCGCTTGCGTTACCCAATGTAAGAATAATCAATACTCCTAAGAATACTGAGATTAATAATCCGAATAAGTTTTTCATTTTGCTTCCCTCCCTTTTGTTGACAAAAGAGTGAAAACAAACAATGCTGTTACTAGCCCGCTACCGATGACCGCTTCTGTAATTGCTACGTCAGGTGCCTTCATCAGAACAAATGCGAGTACAGCCAACATGCTTAGAGCTGATAAGAACAATATCGACTTGATAAGTTTTTTAGTGTTGAGGGCTAAAAAGGCGATTACCAATAATAAAGCACCTACAACTGTTGAGATGATATCGAATGCACTCATATCATTCACCTCTATCCTTTAAATCGTCTTGTACCAAATTTTCCGGCAGTTTTTCCGAACGGTGTACGGCTTTAGCGATTACACTTGAGCCGATAGGGTTTGAAATAATTATGAAAATAATGATGATAATTATTTTCGGTATTGTATCAAATATACCCTGAGCGGCAAAGCTGAATGCAACCCCGATTAAAACTGAAAAAGCCCCCAATGTAGTGGCTTTTGTTCCGGCTTGGATTCGATTGAATGTGTCAGGCATTCTAAGAACTCCGAGACCACCAAGCATAAAGAACAGTCCACCGATAACAAGAAAGATATAACTTACTATTTCCATTATTTTCTTCCCTCCAAGTATCTGGCGAATACGACCGTTTCAAGAAATGCCAAAATACCATAGATCATCGCGATGTCCAAGTATAGTTTCCCATTTTCCGGGAATAATGATGCTAACAAGACTATGACTCCGATAACTATCATATTAATGGTATCTAAAGAAACGACTCGATCTCCTGAATTTGGTCCCGCGATCATTCTGATCACTGCGAACAGAATACCTAAGCCCATCAAAGAAAAAACAACTATATCCATGATTGTGACTGTCATTTGAAAATCCCTCCCAATATGCGTTCAAACGCACCGGATATTTCCTTCTGGTTCTCCGCTTCGGTTTTTCCTTTGACTTCTACTGTATGAACATAAATATGCTCATCAATGATGTCAATTGACAAAGTTCCTGGTGTCAACGTGATTGAATTCGCCAAAGTTAATTTTGCTAATTCACCTTTTAAACCAGTCGGTACTTTGACGATTCCCGGTTTCAATGGAATTTTAGGACTTAAGACTCTTCTCGCCACATCGAGATTGGCAAGTATGAGCTTCCAAATGAAAACTGGAATGTAGATAAATATAAATTTGACCAGTTTGACAGGAAATGTAATATCTATTTGCAAGCTGAGATATTTCGCCGACAAAACTGTCAAAAATACACTTATGATACTTCCTAGTATTACTTCATCAACTGTAAAACCAGCTAAAAG
>CAYZPL010000189.1:0-2621 GCA_964480415.1 uncultured Candidatus Izemoplasmatales bacterium | reverse complement strand
TATTTCTGATATAAGGGGTATCTACAACTTTGGTGATTCATATGCAATATATACATATAACAATCAGTTGATTTTCTATAATATAAATGGTGTTTCTCAAAATGTTTATTCTCTTCCCGATGGAACAACAGATATCTATGCTTTGAACAAATTAGGAAACGAATATATACTTATATTGAAAACAAGGTATCTATATACTTACTATCTATTAAGCGATGGTACGATGACTGAACAAAGTCAATTAGCACAATATGATTCTCAGACCGGAACATGGACCATTGTGTCGCAAGACAAAACCAAACTCTCGCTTTATAATGTCACTGGCAGGCTTGTCACAATTGATATCTCAACGATGGATTTGTCGAATATAAACCGATTGTACGGATATACATGTGGTAATCAATATGTTGTAGTGGTTAACAATGATATCATTTACTATAATTCAAAGGGTAGAGAAATTGATAGAGGTCAATATTTCAATAGTATAAATTATCAGGTATATTATTGGACTGACCCGACATTGACTCCTGATTTGATTGTCCTAATGAATGAAAGTGATTTACAGATGCGTATCAATTAATATATGATAATAAGAAAAGCGGAAGAATTCTTCCGCTTTTATATTTCATCAATTAAGTTGTTTATGCTTTGATAGTAATTTCTCCAGCTGCTTTGAGTGCGAATTTGGTTATTACAGCTCCCGTTAACGCGTAGATTACTGTCGAAGACAGAATGATCGTAACGATCCTGTTTCCAAGTTCAGGTGTAAGCGTATGGCTGGCGATGATGGTAAGACCGATGGCGACTCCGGCTTGTGGAACTAAACAGAAACCGAGATGTTTTGCGACATTGTCTCCCGACTTCGTCACCTTGGCTCCCGTATACGCTCCGATGAATTTACCGACAATTCTACCCAACAAGTAGATGAGTCCCATTCCTCCTACCGATGCGATAGTTGAAATCTGTAAACTTGCGCCGCTTAAAACGAAGAACAGTACAAATATCGGTGGTGTGAACAGATAGATGAGACTGTTGACTTCCTCGCTTTTCTTCGAGAAATTACCGAATACGAATCCCATACCCATTGATGCAAGAATATAAGAACCTGCAATTTGCGGTAAAGTGGAAATATACATTGTCAGGAATACAGCGCCTACTGTCAGACTGACGCGGTTCGCTCTGCCTGTGAACCATTTGGTTCCCAAAACCAGAATGAATCCAATCGCAGCTCCGATTCCAAGTGACAAAACAATCTCTTTAATCGGTTCCAAAACCTGCATGAACACGGATCCGTGTTCCGCAGTCGGATCGATAGCGTTCGCGATAGCGACACAGATACCAAACAAGAGGACCGCGACCGAGTCGTCGATGGCGACAACGCTCATCAATGTTTCCGTCACTTTACCTTTCGCCTTGTACTGTCTGATAACCATCAATGTGGCTGCCGGTGCCGTAGCTGCGGCTATGGCTGCCAAAATCAATGAGAAACGCAGATTAAGATTGGTTAGATTATGTGTCAACGCAAAATATCCCAACATTAGTCCGAAAATCAAGAGGACAGCGAAAGATGCTTCGAAGAACGCAATGATTATCGGTTTCGCTCCAACTCTCTTGAAATAAGATATCTTAAGTTCACTACCTATTGAGAAGGCAATGAATCCCAACGCTACTTCTTCGATAATCTGGAAACCACTTACAGTCGTTTGATTTACCAAACCTAATATCGACGGACCTACGAGGATTCCCGCGAGCAAATATCCTGTGACATTCGGTAATTTTATGAATTTTGTTACTTTGCCGAGCAAAAGCCCCATGGCGATCATTAAACCGGTATAGAATAATACAGTGAAATCCACTACTCGTTCTCCCCTATACTCGTGCCAAATCCACGGACATTGTCAATTGGCATTGTGAATACGATACCCGAGTGAGGCTTGTTCAAATCTCCGCACACTTTTTTGATTACGTCGTAAACGATCTGTGTTTTCTCATCTTCTACTACGATGAATATGACATTGGATTCTTTACGAGGATTGTTATATAGACTTCTCAAAGAACCGATAAATTCCCATTCTTCAGTCTGAACCAATTTTCTCGCCATTCCGGTTGAATTCATGATCGTTGCACCCTTGACATCATGTTCGTTCAATTCATGTAAAAATTCATCCAGCAAATCTGTTTGATTCATAACATAAACTACTAATTTCATTATTTCATCTCCTATACCGACTTATTATTATACTACCGCACAATATTAAGTCAAGAATTATTTACCGGGTTTTCAGGCAAATATCCCCGGTTTGAAAAAAGATGACGCTTTTACTAAAAAATATAATATTTTTTCTCACAAAAACACCACATTAATGTTAAGAAAGAAACTTTATCTTTTCTTATAATCATTATACAAAAAACAACATAATTTTTAAATAAGCCGGAATAAAGTAATGATTTTATATCTTTTTCGTGTATAATATTCATATAGTAAAGGGAGCTTTATATATGAATAAAATCGTCAAGAGAATTCTTAAACTTTTCATGATTCTGATAATAGCCATAGTGGCTATCGGAGTTGGATTTATCGTAACACTTGAAATATTCGCTTATAGGCCAAAGCCAATTGA
>CAYZPL010000188.1:0-2621 GCA_964480415.1 uncultured Candidatus Izemoplasmatales bacterium | reverse complement strand
AAATAAAGAAAGTTATAAAACTTACCAAAGACATAATCTTCCCGGGATATTTCTCGGACAATAAAGTAAATGAGACAATCAATAAGTCGAACACTGCCAAAAAGGTCAGAAAGTTAGACAAGATCCTGAAAAAACAGATAAAATATTCCCTGCTCTATCTGGCAGATGCCGAGAAGAACAAGGAACTGGCCAAGAAGTCCTGTACGTTATGCGTCAAGTTCATCGAAAGGATACCATATATCAGAGAACTTGTTAATCTTGATCTGGAAGCTCATTACAACGGCGATCCCGCCGCTTTCAACAAAGACCAGATCATAATATCATATCCGGGGCTTTATGCGATCCTGATTCATAGAATCGCCCATGAGCTTGATCAGCTCGGCATCAAGATCATACCGAGGATGATGTCGGAGTTTGCCCATAGGGAGACCGGAATCGACATCAACCCGAGCGCTATGATCGGAAAGAGTTTCTTCATCGATCACGGTACCGGAGTCGTAATCGGAGAAACAACAGTGATCGGCGACAATGTCAAGATTTATCAGGGTGTCACTTTGGGTGCCATGTCTCTAAAAAAAGGCAGAAAACTCGTAGGCATCAAAAGACATCCTACAATCGAGAACAACGTGACCATCTATTCCAATGCATCAATCCTTGGTGGTGAGACGGTAATAGGTGAGAATTCGGTAATCGGATCCAACGTCTTTTTAACCGGTTCGGTACCGAAAAACACGGTTGTCAATATGAAAAAACCGGAATTTGAAATTAAGGAGATGATCAAATCATGAAACCATATTCAAGCATCATCGAGACCATGGGCAAAACACCGCTCGTGAGACTGCATAAAATCGAGGCCAAATACGGACTCAAAACCAGGCTATATGCCAAACTCGAAGCTTTCAATCCGACGTTCTCAGTCAAAATGAGACCAGCGTATTACATGATGAGAAAACTATATGAAAGCAAAATAATCAATCCGGAATCGACCATAATCGAGGCGACAAGCGGCAATACCGGCATTTCTCTCGCGATGATCGGAGCGTATTATGGCAATAGGGTCATCCTTTGCATGCCTGACACTTTGTCGAAAGAAAGAATCGACTACATGAAAATGTATGGAGCAGAGATTGTTTTGACAGAAGGTGCAAAAGGGATGAACGGCGCTAAGGAAAAAGCTTTGGAACTAAACAAGGAAATCGAGAACAGCGCCATACCGAGTCAGTTCACCAACGAACAGAATCCGGAATCCCATTATGAGACGACGGGACCGGAAATCGAACTCGCTTTGGAAGGAGAAGTCGATTATGTCTTCTCGGGTATCGGCACAGGAGGAACGATCACCGGACTAGGCATGTATTTCAAACAAAAGGACGATCTGATCAAAATCATCGGCATCGAACCGGAATCGTCACCGATAATCACGAAGAACATGGCTGGTAAACATAAGATCCAAGGAATCGGAGCGGGTTTCATACCTGAGGTACTAAATCTGAATTTCGTCGATGAAGTAATAACGGTAACCGATGAAGAAGCATATAAAATGACAAAAGAGTTGCCTATAGTTGAAGGTATCTCCGCAGGTATCTCTTCAGGAGCAGCTCTCGCCGCAACACTCAAATATATCGATGAACATGACATAGATGATAAGAACGTAGTCGTAATTTTCCCTGATTCCGGTGAAAAGTACTTCTCGACAGGCGTATTCGAATAAACCCCATTATGGGGTTTTTTTGATGGATTTGTTAAAAATTCAAAATATTGGCACTCAATGCTTGACAGTGCTAAAATATGTGATATAATATAATTAGCACTTGGGATAGTAGAGTGCCAAATTATATTTAAAATTTAAGGAGGCAAGAAAAATGGCAAAATTAGTTAGAAGAGGAAATGGACTTACATTCTTCAACGATTTCTTTGACGACTTCTTCACAACCCCAACTTTCAGAAACGGAAGTTCTTGCATGAAAACAGATATTTTAGATGTTGAAAACGGATATGAGTTGCATGTTGACGTACCGGGATTTGGAAAGGATGACATTAAGATCTCATTAGATAATGGCTATATGACAATCGAAGCCAAGAAAGAAGAGACATCTGAGGAAAAGGACAATCATTATCTGAAGAGAGAAAGATATATGGGTTCAGCAGCAAGAAGTTTCTATGTTGGAGATGACATCAATGAAGCGGATATCAAGGCGGAATACGATAAAGGTATTCTGAAACTGTTCATCCCTAAAGAAGGAACCAACGTCAAAGAGAAAAAGTACGTTGAGATTCAGTAATTCAACAAGTGAAAAACATCCACAATTTATGTGGGTGTTTTTTTTACTAATTACGACTTATTCTATTATTTCTAGCGATTATTTGTGATATAATACATATAAATGTTATGGAGGATTTGTCAATTGTTCAATTTGGAAATTATCAAAGACAATTCGGTGATATTTGCCAGTCATAACGACAAAAAAAGGATTCTTCGCTACTTCAATGAAAAATCACTTTTTTTACGTGTGGATTTCTATACTCCGAACAGCTTATTCCATGAATATGACAAGAGCTATCCATTCTTCATGAAAAACAACTATACAATCGGATACGCATTGGCGATGCGATTAAAGCCT
>CAYZPL010000187.1:0-2686 GCA_964480415.1 uncultured Candidatus Izemoplasmatales bacterium | reverse complement strand
AATAATGATGTGACCGTTTTTACTTCAAGAGTAAAAAACAAAAAACATAAAAAAGATGGTATTGTCGACAGACCTTACAGGGTCGTGAGATGCAACACGACCAAGATACCTTTGATCGAGTATGAGTTGTCGCTACCGTTCATAGATCATAAATTCAGAAAAGTAATCAGAACCGCTAAATTCGATGTCGTTCACATCCATTCACCTTTCACAATCGGCAAGATTGGCGTATCATATGCAAAAAGGCACAAGATTCCTGTATTTGGCACGTTCCATAGCCAATATGAGCAAGACTTCTACATGCGGACAAAAAGCAAAATGTTCACCAAGGTCATGATGAATGCGATAATGAAGGTCTTCAACGCCTGCGACACCTGTTTCGCCGTGAACAATAAGCTGGTGGATGTCTACAAGGGATACGGATCACAAGTCGAGACAATCGTCAGACACAACGGGACCGACTTGATTCTTTTTGAAGATGATAAAAAAATTGAAGAGCTCAGACAGAAATACGGAATCGCTATTGATCAGAGAGTTCTGCTTTTTGTAGGGAGAATCGACAAGGTAAAGAACATATTTTTCATAGCCGATGTCCTAAAGAAACTAAATGACAAGGGCTTCAAATATAAGATGCTTTTCATCGGTAAGGGTTTTGATGAGAAAGACCTTAAGGCGAAAATCGAACAGACGGGACTGTCAGACAATGTGCTTTTCTTGGGAAAAGTCGTTTCCAGAGAAGAAATGTCGATGCATTACAGGTTGGCTGACCTATTTGTCTTTCCATCACTATATGATTCGAGCAGTCTGGTACAGATCGAAGCAGCGAGCCAGAAAACTCCATCACTTTTTATTGAAGGTGCGGTCACAGCTGATACTGTGACAAACGGACTGAACGGATATACCGCCGAAAACGATCTGGACAAATACACCGAGAAGCTTTTGGAAATCTTCTCGGATGAAAAGAAGTATCGGGAAGTATGTGAAAACACATACAAGACTTTATATAAGACTTGGGATTCCGTAGTGGAAAAGACTTATAAAGATTATCAACACTATATCGAGAATAATCCAAAAAAGAAATAATGATTTTATAACCAGGGTTTCAGGGGATTTATGAAGAAAATATTTGCGGACAAAGAATTTTATAAGAAACTTTTGATAGTATCGATGCCGATAGTGGTCCAACAACTGCTAACGGCTTCTTTACAATTGGTCGACAATTTTTTCGTCGGAAGTCTTAACGATTATGCCGTGGGATCGGTATCGATTATCAATCAACTGTACTTCGTCATCTATCTGCTAACTTTCGGAGCGATGGGCGGAGCCGGTATTTTTGTTTCCCAGTATTTCGGCTCGAAGAATTATGACAAGTTGAAGGAATCATTCAGGTTCAAATTGATTGTCGGTTTTATTCTCGCGATTTTCAGTTTTGTTCTGTTCAGTTTCTTCGGCAATTTTTTCATCGGTCTTTTCACTAAGACCGGGGAAACGACGGTTTTGGCAAACAATTATCTTTCGGTCATGAGATGGAGTCTTTTCCCTTGGGTCGTCTCCGTGGCAATTTCAACCACATTCAGAGAAATCGGCATCACCAAGGATCTCTTGAAAATATCTTTCTTCGCGGTCATAACGAATACAGTATTGAACTATATCCTCATCTTCGGCCATTTTGGATTCCCGGCGATGGGGGTCACCGGCGCTGCGATAGCGACCTTGATATCACGTTTCGTCGAAGTCGGACTCTATTTTTTGCTTATGATCAAAAAGGGCGAGCATTTCCGCGTCAGATTCTATACCTTGTTTAAAATCGAGAAAACAGTCCTGAAAGCGATTATCGTCATGGCGATACCGTTGACCATCAATGAGTTTTTTTGGTCCATGGGTCAGACAATTTTTCTTCAAGCGTATTCCACCAGGGGTGATTACGCCTTATCTGCCATGAACATCACGGGAGCCATATCCCAGATCGTCTTCGTCACCATCGGCGGTATCAGCACCGGCGTATCGGTGATGGTCGGAAAGGTGTTGGGAGAGAACCGGTTGGAAGAAGCGAAGAAGAATGCGATCAAAATCATGTATTTTGCGGTTGCTTTGGCGATATCGCTCGGTTTTGTGCTTTTCATCCTAAGTTTCTTCATCACCGATATATATAATGTTTCCGAAACCACCAAAGCGATAGTCAAGTTCAGTATCAGGGTCAATGCGGTTTTCATCATGATCATGGCGCTTAACGTCACCATCTATTTCACGCTCAGGTCTGGAGGTGATACCAAATCGACAATCATGATGGATTCGGGTTTTGTCTGGGTGATTCAGGTTCCTATTGTCTTCCTCCTGTCACGGTTGACACAGATTCCGGTAATTTATCTGTTTTTGACAGTGACGGCTCTTGAGATTCCGAAATTGTTATTTGGGATAACCAGATTCCGAAAAGAGTATTGGGTAAGAAATCTGGCGACGCACAACATTTACAACGCAGAAATATTGGCTATTGAATCAAATATAAACCAAATATAATGACTACAGAATTATAATATGCGGTCTTTTCAATAATCGAAAATGTACCTGACCGGCAATCGAGGTGCGTAAAATAACCAATGAATTCCATAAGTAGGGTACTTCCCGCAGAATTTCATTATCAAAGACATCAAAGTATTTCAATAAGCGAAGTTTTGAACTTCGCTTT
>CAYZPL010000186.1:0-2690 GCA_964480415.1 uncultured Candidatus Izemoplasmatales bacterium | reverse complement strand
AAAAAATCAGCTTTGGAAAGTTGAGAGATTTTTTGGATTCTTCCGGTTTTCAAAGTATCATCAAGTTCGTTGGCCAAATGGAACAAAAACAAACCGTCTACGCTCATATTATCACCAAAATCATTATAACACAGTTTAAAATGCAGAAAATATCATTTTACTATTTTACCCACATATGTTATGATATAACATAATAAATATTATTTTTCACTCTAATTTTGGAGGAATTCATTTGAAATTAAATGAAAGAGGATTGCTTGTGATAATAAGTGGTCCCTCAGGGGTTGGCAAAGGAACCATAAGAAAAGCTTTGTTTCAGATTCCGGATAACAATTTTTGTTATTCAGTTTCCATGACGACAAGAAAACCTCGTGAAGAAGAGGTTGAAGGACAAGACTACTTCTTTGTATCACGTGAGAAATTCGAGGAAAAGATCGAAAACAATGGCTTTTTGGAGTATGCAGAATTTGTAGGCGAGTATTATGGCACACCACTTGATTACATTGAAAAACAAATGGAACTCGGTAAAGAGGTAATCATCGAAATTGAGGTTCAAGGAGCCTTGCAGGTTCGCGAAAAGATACCTGAGGCAGTGTTCATCTTCATAGTTCCACCTTCAAAAGAGGAATTGATTGAGAGACTGAAACATCGAGGAACGGACTCCCCGGGGAAAATCCAGAAAAGAATTGAAAAAGCTGAAAGAGAATTCGGATTGGCTTATAAATACGACTATATCGTGGTCAACGACGATGTGAAAAACGCAGCTGATAGAATCTATGCGATCATCAGGGCCGAGCATGCCAAAACCGAAAGAACGATTCATAATTATTATAAACTCATGGAGGAGACAAAATGATCAAAGATAAAGACATCGAAAAACTGAAAGAGATGAAAGAAGAACTGATAAATTACCGTCCATATCAGGGCAACAGATTCGGTGAATACCAATTGGTCGACATCGAAGCCGAAAACAAACCGAAGAAACAACCGCTGAGCAATGCGGAAGGTTTGAGATATCCATCAATAGATGATTTGCTTGAAGTGGTGGATTCAAAATACAAATTGGCTTATATTGCCGCTAAAAGGGCAAAGATAATCAAAGAAGAAGGATATTCATCAGTTGAAAACAGATGCGTAAAACCAGTCGGAAAAGCATTGGAAGAAATCTTGGCAAGAAAAGTCACCGCCAAATTCTAACAGCTCCGGCTGTTTTTTTTATTTTCATCGTTTTTCATAAAATATTGACAACGGAAATATGATATAATAATACATGATTTGGAGTTGATATTTTGAGCGAACTGGAAAAATTATTACAAACTTTAGAACTGGAAGATGATATCATCGCCGAGTATGGAAACCTGGAAGATCTTGAAGTTGATCTTTTATCGAGTACTTGGTTTTTTTCTTTTGAATTCGAAAGGCCTGTACCGATCCTTCATTTTCGCAATTTCATAACTAATCTTGAGAAAATCAAGAATATTTATCCAAGCGTTAAAAACATCAATTATCAGATCGTATTCAACGAGTACAACGAAGATGATGTTTTGGATTATTATGATTTCGCTATCGATGTTTTGATCGAAGAAAACAAACGGATTCTCCCAATCAAAGATTACACAACCGACATCGAAGGCAATATCATCAAGATATACGTCCCAAAAGATGCAATCTCTGCATCCATTTACCGCAAAGAGATCGAAGCCGAAATGGAGAAAAACGGGTTCCCTGTGACTGTCGAGATCATCATCGATGAATCAATAGCTACAATCGAAGAGGATATCATCAAATCCAACATGGATTTCGTCGAGAACAACAAGGAAGAAATAGTAGAAGAAAAAGTCAAATATATATACCTGACCAACGGTGGCACAATCACGGATATCCATAAAATCAAGAGCATACCCCATGATGAGATAGAACTGGAAGTGTATAAGGAGAATCATGGCGGTAAAGCGATAATCGGTGTCGAAGGTGTTGTTGTCATGAAAGAGATAATTGAAAACAACCGCAACACGATTGTCAAGTTGGTTATCACCGACGATGAAGATTCGATCTTCCTTGTGAAAAGAGGCGTCAAGAATGAAGAACGCGCTTTTTATGATGCAATCGAAGAAGGGTTTGGCGTGAAAGCCAGATGTTTTGCAATGTTCGATTCCTATCAGAATGAAGTGATTCTTCATCCGGTCGCAATCGCAAGGACAAATGGCATTTTGGAAATTGATAAACGTATGGACAACGCAACCGAAAAACGTGTGGAATTGCATCTACATACGAAAATGAGCGCATTGGACGGCGTGAATGACATCAAGGAATATGTGACGAGAGCCATCACTTGGGGCCACAAAGCCATTGGTGTATCCGATCACGGATCAGTCCAAACTTTTCCGGAGTTATACGGTATCGCCAAAAATGGAAAAATCAAACCGTTATACGGTCTCGAACTCACCTATGTCGATGATGAGAAATTCACCATCACGAAAGGCGAATTCGACAAAGTGTTCTCGGAGACGACATTCGTCGTATTCGATATCGAGACCACAGGACTGTCGGTGAATTATGACACCTTAATAGAAATAGCCGGAGTTAAGATAAAGAACGGAGCCATACTTGGTGAGTTCTCAGAACTGATCGATCCGCAAAAAGACATTACTCCATTCACAGAGAATCTAACCGGCATCTCCAATGCCATG
>CAYZPL010000185.1:0-2693 GCA_964480415.1 uncultured Candidatus Izemoplasmatales bacterium | reverse complement strand
CTTTAGATGTTTTATTGGTAGCCCATACGGGGTTCGAACCCGTGAATGTCGCCTTGAGAGGGCGATGAGTTAACCATTTCTCCAATGGGCCATATGATCAGCCTATAAAAGGCTGATTACTTTATTGATTCTGGTTTTTACTTTTTCTTCTCCCATGATCTCAAGGATATGATAGAAGTTAGGAGTAGATTTCCTTCCCGCAACAGCGATACGGATTATTTCCGCAAAATCACCGATATGACCGATATACTGGTCTGGGTTTTTCTTATAGTCTTTCGCCCTTGGCGCAAAGCCTAATTTGGCTGCTGTTTCTTTCAATTTCATGAACCAATTCTCTTCGGCTAATTCCAAGCCAGTATCGGCTAGAAACGCCTCGAGAGATGTTTTCAACTGATCGGAAGTAAACCTTTCGTTAAATGGTAATTTCTCCTGCAATGTCTTATTATAATATTGGTCGTACATAAAGTCAATGATAGGAAATATGTCGGAGTACTTTTCATAGTCCTTTCGAGGCTTTTCTCCGCCTCTTTCGATGTTCATGAGATCAACGAACATATCGGTATCGGACAGGATCGCATCGGCGAATTCTTGATCGTATTGCTTGGCCCATTCCAGTGCATTGATTGCGATGGTTGAAGCTCTCATGTTTCCAAGTGTCTCTTTACAGATCGACTTGATTTTTTCAATGTCGAATAGCGCGCCGTCAAGACTCATCTTTTCAAATTGAAGATTGAATTTGAAGATATCTTCATATGGATTGGCAAGACGCCATTCCTCGAAATTGCTATTGGCTAAAGTCATAAGATACTCTAAGAAACCGTCGATTGGATATCCTTGTTCTAGAAAGTAATCCACACTGGCTTCCAGATCTTTTCTTTTTGACAGTTTTCTTCTATTTCCATTGTCAAGCTTCATTATAACAGGAAAATGACAATAGATCGGTTTTTCCCACCCTAGAGCTTCGAACAATTGCAGATGAATCGGAACGGATGACATCCATTCCTCTCCTCTTGTGACATGCGTCGTACGCATGAAATGGTCGTCTACGACATGGGCGAAATGATAGGTTGGCAGTCCGTCGCTTTTCATGATTACGACATCCTGGATATTTTCCGGAAATTGGATATGACCTCTGATAGCGTCATATAAATCCACTCGGTTGTCTTCATCACCGTTCGACTTGAATCTAATTACGAAATCCTCGCCGTTTTTGATTTTGGCGATAACTTCATCATCCGTCAGTTTCCTGCATTTGGCGAATTCTTTGTAATAACCTGGTAAAAGCTTGTTCTCTTCTTGGTATTTTCTTATCTCGTTCAATTCGTCATGCGTGCAGAAACAAGGATATGCCAATCCTTTTTCAACCATTTCCTTGATAACTGTATGATATATCTCTCTTCTTTCCGATTGTACATATGGTCCGTAATTGCCTTCGTTGATGTAGCTTTCATCAGGTGTGATACCGAAAACATGAAGTTGTTCAAGAACTTTGTCCCCAGATCCTTTTATCTCGCGTTTTTGATCAGTGTCTTCGAGTCTGCAGAAAAACACGCCTTCTGTTTGTTTTGCGAAACGCCAGCTGACAAGCGAAGTGAAAAGAGAGCCGGTATGTAAAAATCCGGTCGGTGACGGTGCGAATCTGGTCACTATTGCGCCTTCAGAAAGATTCCTTATCGGAAACCTTTCCTCTAGTGTTGCGACCGTGTCCTTTATGTTCGGAAATATCAGATTTGCGATTTCTTGTTTTTTTGTCATTGTCCATACCTCAAATTACTGAAAAAAGTTTATATCTGTCATATTTGACTTATTCATTATAACATATTTTTATTCTAAATATCAGTATTGTTTTTGGGAATAAATCATACGTTGACTATTGCATATCGATATGCTAATATAAGTCTATCATATAGATTTTATGTAAATCTATACCTTTCTTAAAACTTAATTTATTTTTAACGGAATGTGGTGAATTAATGAGTAAATGCGCTTATGAAAATGAGTTCGTGGAGATTTTGAAAGAAGAACTCGTCCCGGCAGAAGGTTGTACCGAACCTATTTCGGTCGCTTTTGCAGGAGCTAAGGCAAGAGAAGTCCTTGGTGCGATTCCCGACAGTATCCAGATAAAATGCAGCGGCGATTTGATCAAGAATATCCGCTGCGTTACAGTTCCAAACACTGGAAACCTAGTCGGAATCGAAGCCAGCGTTATATCAGGTATCATCGGCGGTGATTCCTCAAAAGAATTGGAAGTAATATCAGAATTGAATCAGGATCTTCTTCCGGAGATCCATATGCTTTTAGCCAAGAATATTGTCAAAGTGAGTCTACTTGAGACCCCGCTTAATCTGCATTATATTCTTCGGTGTGAAAAAGGCACCGAATCATGTGAAATAGAAATAAAAGATCTCCATACGAACATCACTAGAATTGTCAAAAACGGCGAAGTGGTTTTTGAAAAGAACGATAAAGGCAATTTTTATAAATCCGGAATCGATAGAAGTGTTCTCACTATTGAAAAGATTAAAACATTCGCTGATACAATGGATATTTCGGTTTTAAAGAACCTTTTTTCCAAACAGGTTGAATATAACATGAAAATTGCGGAAAACTGTCTGGAAAAGAATTACGCGGTATCCATAGGCAAGACCATCCTAAAACGCGATTCTACTATATATGGAAAAATGAAAGCTTTC
>CAYZPL010000184.1:0-2713 GCA_964480415.1 uncultured Candidatus Izemoplasmatales bacterium | reverse complement strand
CTTGAAGTTGACGAAGCCATAAGGAAAACCATCTCTTTATTAGAGGGTTCTTATGCGCTTTTAATTATAGACACAATGGATGACGGCAAGATTTATGCCGCCAAGAACAAATCTCCGCTTCTGATTGGAGCTGCGGACAATGGTATCTGCTTGGCATCCGACGTGATGGCTCTTGTGGGCGTCTCTGATTTTTTCTACATTGTCGAAGACAAGACTTTTGTCAGTGTACATAGAAGTGAAGGCGAATATAAATACAGATTCGATATGTTCGACATCATCGGCACGAAGATTAAACCGGTCAAACACGAAATCGACCTCGTATTGGAAGAAATCGGTAAAGCCGGTTACGAACACTACATGTTGAAGGAAATCTGTGAGCAACCTTCAGTTATAAGAAAAATAATGACCAACTATATCAATGAAGATGGTAATTTTGATATGCCGGAAAGGGTTTTGGATCTGTTCGCGAACAAGAAACGCATATACATAGTGGCAGCAGGTACCAGCATGCACGCTGGATTCATCGGCAAAGCCTTTTTTGAAAAGATCACCGGTATTCCTACAGAAGTCTTCATCGCCAGCGAATTCGCTTATGATGGTCTGTTGCTAGAAAAAGAATCGCTCTTCATCTTTATCTCTCAATCCGGTGAAACCGCCGATTTGAGGGCTGCTTTGATGAAAATCAAAAAGTTGGGCTTCAAGTCGCTGACAATAACCAATGTCCGAACATCGACTTTGGCAAGAGAAGCCACTGAAGCAATCGAGATCTTCGCAGGTCCCGAGATTGCCGTTGCATCGACGAAAGCTTATGTAGGTCAGACTGCTATTCTGGCTATCCTCGCCTATGTATTGGCTGACAGAGTCGAATTCGACTTGGTAAGCGAAATGTCGAAACTGGCAGTTGCTATGGAAGCTGTCATCGACAACCGCGAATATATCAAGAACCTGATTAAGAACCGACTCAAGAAAAGAAACTGTTTCTATATTGGCAGAGGTATCGATTATTACACATGCCTTGAAGCGGCATTGAAATTGAAAGAAATCTCCTATATCCAGACCGAAGGTTTTGCGGCAGGAGAACTCAAACATGGAACCATCGCCCTGATCGAGGATGACGTGCCTGTCATCGCGATCATATCGCAGACATATATCAATAAGAATACCAGATCGAACATACAGGAAGTCAAGGCCAGAGGTGCTGAAGTCACTATCATTTCGACCGAGGAGACTTCACAGCCAGAAGATGACATTGTCTTAATGGATGTCTATGAATTGTTGACACCTATTCTGACTGTTATACCGACACAACTAATTGCTTATTACAAAGCACTTGAACTTGGAAAGGATATAGACAAACCAAGGAATCTTGCAAAATCCGTGACAGTAGAATAGGAGAAATGAATGAAATATTTTGGAACAGATGGTATCAGAGGCAAGGCTTATGATTTCATTAATTTCGACTTAGCGTTCGCGGTCGGAAGAAGCATGCAGCTGTTCGATACAGATAAGATCATCGTCTCAAGAGATACCAGAGAGTCAAGCTTGATGATAGTCAACGCCGTCAAGCAAGGAGCCAAAGCCAGCGGCATAGATATTATCGATATCGATATTCTGGCCACACCGATCCTCGCCTATATGACAAAAGTGCATGACTGCATGGGCATAATGATAACCGCATCACATAATCCGTATACAGACAACGGGATTAAACTCTTCGACAGAGGTCATAAACTGACTCCCGAACAAGAATCTATGATTGAAAGTGTCATTTCTGAAGAAGTGGAACTGCCTCAAGCAAAAAAAGTCGGGATCGAACTTGAAATGAAAAATCCGTTGCTTAAGTACGCGGATTTATTGAATAATTTCATAACGAAGACCAATCTTTCAATCGCGCTTGATTTCGCAAATGGCGCGACAATCAAATCAGGTAAATATATCTTTAATCAAATTTCGTCAAATCTGATTTTCATCGGTGATGAGCCGAATGGCAGAAACATCAATAACAATTGTGGATCTACGCACATCAACAATCTCGTCGAAACCGTAACGAGAAACAAAGTGGACATCGGTTTCGCATTCGATGGCGATGGAGACAGACTAATCGCTGTCAGCAGTATCGGTAAAGTTATTGATGGAGATTTGCTTATCTATATATTTGCCAATTATCTTCATGAAAAACAGCTTTTGAACAATGATACCGTAGTCCTGACGAAAATGAGCAATCTCGCAATCATCAACGCGCTCAAGGCAAAAGGTATAAAGGTCATAGAAACGGATATCGGCGATAAATACGTGTTTGAAGCATTGGACAAGTATGAAGCGACTCTTGGCGGAGAAAATTCCGGACATATCATCAACCGATATTTGGTAGATACGGGCGACGGTGTCCTGAACGCGAGTTATCTTATCAGCATTCTGGCAGAAAAGAATACGACTGTGGATGAACTTGTCAAAGACATATTGTTCTATCCGGAAAGACTTGTCAACCTGAGAAACATCGATAAGGACCTTGCAAAGAACAAGGAGGTTGTCTCCTTGGTTGATGAAATCAGACAGGAGCTTGGATCTGAAGGGAAAATTCTGGTCAGACCTAGCGGAACCGAACCAATGATAAGAGTTTCCGCATCGGCAAGAACCATGGAAAAAGTTGATGAAGTTATTCAGAAAGTCATTGATAAACTTAACGAAATCCAATATAAAAAGGAGTAGTGGC
>CAYZPL010000183.1:0-2727 GCA_964480415.1 uncultured Candidatus Izemoplasmatales bacterium | reverse complement strand
CCAATTTGATCGGAAATGTAATATCTATTTGCAAGCTGAAATATTTCGCCGACAAAATAGTCAAAACTACACTTATGATACTTCCTAGTATTACTTCATCAACTGTAAAACCAGCTAAAAGCAGGTAAATCAATAACAAAGTAAAGAAAGTAGTGACATACTTCATTTTCGTCCTCCTATAATAATTTCTATAATATTAATCATAAACTCGCTTAATGCGCATATGAAAAACCGATATTACACAATAATCGCGTATCTTTATGAAAAATAATAATAAGTGTGTTAAATCGAAAGAATTTATGTTAAATTATTCAAGTAAGGCATGAGAATTCTAGGTCATTTGTATCCGATTTTTTATGAAAAGTCATAAAAAAAAACAATATGAACCCATCTCATTCAGCCCGAAAGGTCTTTTTCGACTATTTAAGTATATAACATTAGTATATAAAATTCAACTAATATTGTAAGAAAATTGATATACAAACGCTCTCATGAAACGTAACTGCCACTTGCCTTTTGGTTATTTAGAGGTCCAAAAATAAACCTAATATGCAAACATGATTTGAAGGGGTTAAAAACCATGAAAAACAGTATCTTAAATTTCAATGAAAAATTGAACAAAACCACATACAACCGTCATGAATTTTGGCGGGCATATAGAAATGCCGTTTCATCATTTATCAAATCAGCCTTGAAGGAAAACCATTATAAGTCGCTAGTCATTATCGGAGCTGGAAATCTTGACGATCTGGATCTAGATTTATTTTCCGAAAATTTTGAGCATATCACAATAACAGATGTTGACAGAGAAGCTCTTGAAGGTGCAAAATACAGATTTCGTCATTTATCAAGCAAACTGGAAATCATTTCAGTTGAGTACACCGGACTTGGAAAGTCATCTGAGTGGGACTTGTTTGTCAAAAACATCTTCATATCAAGAAGCAAATCTGAAATCGATGCTGTTTTTAAAAAATACAGAAATATTGTCAAAAAAAATATATGGCAGATACAAGGCAAATACGATATGGTCATTATAAGCCCCATATACACGCAACTTCTTCTTCACCAAGCGTTGATGAACATAGATGCTTTGGAGTCTTTGAATTATCCTTCTCAAAATCTTGAATATGTCAGGGAATCGGTACTCGATCTCGTTTCCTTGACTATTGATACTTTCAACAGCAATGTTCTGAGTATTGTGAAAAAAAATGGTTTAGTGGCGATTATGGCTGATATCTTCGAAACGGAAAAAAATACTACTTTCCAAAATAAGGCCCATGATATTTACAACAATGATATCGAAATGGAAAATTTCCACAAGGAATATATCTCCAAGTACGGCCTAGGTGTTGGAGATTACGGGCTTTTAAATTTATCAGATCAATTAAACACCCTGAAATCGAAATGGTTCGAATGGCCTTTTGATGATAAAAGGATAATATATGTCAAACAAGAAATATTAAGTAAATGAAAATCCCGAATTTCGGGATTTTTTATTATTAATTTTACAAATGTCATTTAGCGTTTCTTACCAAAATGACATAGTTATAAATTCTGATCGCATCTCCCTGTGGACCCATTCCCGTCGGGTAGTTTTTCGGATTTCCAGCTTTAGGGTCACTCCTTTGTGCTCCAGCGCCATGCACGTCTTCCCAATTACCGTTGATATATCCCATCGCTCTTCCGAATGCGAAATATACAGCTCTGTCATCAGCCACGGTATTCTCGAAAGTCGTACTAGTCCAATAGTATCCATAGTCTGTCTGGCCAGCCTCGTTCGTCATGGTGGCAAGTGTGAACAAAGGATTGATTGCCGGTGAATCCGTTATTCCCGGACACCTTGAATAATCTACTATGCTCTGTAATTCCTTGGCGTTTGGCAGACGCCAATCGTCATGTCCGGCATAACTAAAATTCTCGGCATAATTGAGAGCTTCTTCCCAATTCATGGTAGCTGTGCTTCCCGTACTCATCCACATCAGTCCGGTCGCGTTATCTGTAATGGTACCGTCACTGTTGTCATGAAAATCGTTGATTCCATATTGCTGATTTCCTCTGACATAGATGACATAGAAGGTTTTTTCTTTTAGGGTTCCTTTGTTTATCAAACCGTATCCTTTGATTCTCCCGTCAGCGAAATTGACACCGAATACCATTTTACCCATAAATCCTGATTCATCACCGTAAAGTGTCGAGGACACATATTGCGCGTCTATCAATCTTTCTCCTGCGCTCAAGTCGCCATAATTGAAATCAAAGTATTGTGTATCTATAAAAGGAGTGAATGTGCTTGTATCCGTTGAAGTTTCGCCGCTTATGTCTTTTCCGGTGTAATTGATCAAGGAATACAGTTCCTTGATTGTCGGAAGTCTCCAATCAGTATAATTGCCGACATCGACTTGCGAAGCGTAACTGGTCGCCTCCTCCAAGGTCATTTTGTCCTCTGCGTTTATGACGCCGTCATGGTTCCAATCTGTTGATTTCGTCCACATCAATCCGGTAACCAAATCGCTTATCGTTCCATCACAATTATCTTTGTACATCGGTTGGTTGCCGATATACATTGCATCCTCACCATAAAATGCACTTCCGACATTTGGTTCATTTATCGGGTTAGCATTATTGAAGAACAAATTTTGACCTGTATCAACGATATTATATGGTAGAGAAGGAATATTGTCCGTATTCTGAGTATTTTGAACCGAACAGGCGTTTGTCACTGTTGTA
>CAYZPL010000182.1:0-2728 GCA_964480415.1 uncultured Candidatus Izemoplasmatales bacterium | reverse complement strand
TGGTGGAAATATCAATTTGGTTATCGACTTTTTGCCATTATGAACATTCGCGAATCTGTTTACGAAGGTGTTGAAATTGATTCCCAATCCGTGTACTCCGGATCTAATGACATATTCAGTGAACATTTCATAAAGTCGGTCAGGAAATTCATTAGCACTTTCATCAAAACCATATAATGTCTTATCCAGATATTTTTCATTGAACATAACAATATTTTTATAAAATAATACTGTATCGGCTTCTTTGACCAATGTTTCCATCAGGTTTTTATCGATATTTGAGTTGTTTTCAAGAAACAAGGCTATATCGATTATATTTCTTAACCCGACTCCTCCTGATTGAAAATGTTTTTTCAAATGGTATATTAGAAAAAGCAATTCATATTCAGGAGCCAGTTTAAATTCATTAAGTGAAAACAATAATGCATGCTTCCAGATTTCATCTAGTGCGCTAAAATCTCTTCCCAAGTTATCATAGGTAAGTTTCCTATGGAAGTCGATTTCCACATCCTGATAATAATAGCTGTCA
Source organism: uncultured Candidatus Izemoplasmatales bacterium (assembly GCA_964480415.1). Taxonomy (GTDB): domain Bacteria; phylum Bacillota_I; class Bacilli_A; order Izemoplasmatales; family Hujiaoplasmataceae; genus CAYZPL01. The sequence continues at coordinate 2,199 of CAYZPL010000182.1, read as the reverse complement.
TGGACAGGACCGTTATTATCAAGTTTGAAATCGTTATTTGCAAGCACTTGTGTAACTTTGGCGAAATCTGCTTCTCTGACAAGTACATCAATATCCCCCATAGATCTCATATAGGATTGAGGGTAATATTGTTTCAAGTGTGTTCCTTTAAGAAATATATGATTGATATCATTGTCATTGAAAATTTCGGATATTCTTCTTACGACAGACAACTTTTTCTCATCGTCGCTGACATACTTAAAAAAGTCCTTTCTGAATCTGTTGACGACGTTTTGATCTTCAAACATATCTTTGACTGCCTCAAGATAGTACCTGACAATCCGTTTTCCTTTGCCATGTTGAATAGTTCTTTCGGATTATCAATCGATACATCGATTTTTGCATCGCAAAGAACTATTTTCAATATATCAAGTAAATCCTGAATCGTCTTATTCATGGTCTCTACCTATCATGTATCTCGCTAATATTTTCATTCTTTTGTATGTCATGTAAAAATTAACTTTAAGCAAATTCCAAAACGAATATGGATGAATTACATTTTCGCCATTTATCACATAGGCGACTTCTGCGAAGATGTCGCTTTTATCAACTTCTTCGAATTTGTAAAGCGCGTCGCCACGGAAGAAATAATTCTCCTTTTGTCTTGTCATAAATCTATGTAATATATATTTATTATCGATCTTGAAGAAATATATATGATATCTCTTAGGTCTTGTGGTCAAAGCTTTTAAGCCGACGATGGAAACCTGATCTTTAAGGAAAGGTCTCATGCTATTGCCCTTGATCTTGATTTCCGCTATCTGGTTGTTTTTAATCGTATCCATTATCAACGGATACAATTCTGTCATGTTGACCTTGACGATCTTACTCAAGGATATTCTTCTCTTTCAATGTCTTTATGAAATTCAAGACGTCTTCTTTGGCTTTATCAGGTTCGACCTCATAAACCGACACAAGGTAATCCACAAGATCTTTCTCACTCTGTTCCGTCTGTAATTTCTGGAAGAGTCTCTTTCCGGTTTTGTTCAGCGATATTATGCCGTTGAACCTGATCGCTTCTTCCGCAATCGGTACGACCACATATTGATCGGCTATTTCCTTAAGAACATAATTCTGTTTAACTTTCATAGAGCCCCTCCATATATTTCTTCATGTATCAGCTTCGCAGCTGATACATCATCGATCACTTTTGCACGGTATGCCTTGATATTTTTCACGATATCTTCAATCGTCTTGGTCATTTTTTCCCAAGCCCTGCTATCTTTAGGTCTATTGATGTTTCTCAGTAGCAACAACAGTTTTTCATTCTCGTCCAGTTCCTTGATGGAATTGGTGTCTCCTCTTTCTAAGAACACTATCGCTTTCAAAGGTTGTGAAACATTCTGATTGACGATGTCCTTTCCCGACCAAGGGGTGCCGTAAACCGTAAATCCATCATTCGCTGGACAAATGACAGGTTTATCATCATTGAAATTCATGGAACTAGGATATGCCTTTAGCCAATTTTTGGCAAGCGTGGATTTTCCGACTCCGGAAGGAGCGGAGAATATCAACGCTTCATCATTATACGAAATCGCTGAACCATGAATTGGTATATAACCATTATACGATGCTATGTCCAAAAATGCTATGCCGGTAAATATATATTCCTTTTCCGCTAATGCCTTTTCGTCATCTTTTATGAAAAAGATGTCGATATATCTATAGTCAGTACTTCTGGTGATTTTCTCTTTCACCAAACCAGACTCTTCAACGATGTAGATTGCTTCTTCCAAGTCATTTGTAAAGACCTGTCTCGTATTGTAGGTGAAATCCGGTTTGCCCTTAGGCAAATCGATTTCATCGACGATATGTGTATGGATGTGATAGACATCTCCAGGGGTTTCTCGATTTAGATATTTGTCCAGATTGTTTCTAAAGTAATCGCCATTATTATATTTAAGTCCGATCGTAAGTCCGGCGATATCATAATAGCCTTCCCTTTCTTTGGCTATCTCTTTCAGATAGCTTGCGCAAGCGCTGATATTGCCTTCATTAAGTCTTCTTGCATAACAAGTGTTGCACTTGCTTAAAAACTCGCAACCATCGCAGGGACTTTCCTTTTCAAGTCTCTTGTATGTTTCACCAAGATGCTTGAACACGGTCAAGAAATCCTTGTCGACGACACTTTCCTTTGGCTCATAAGCCAAAGTGCAAGGG
>CAYZPL010000181.1:0-2740 GCA_964480415.1 uncultured Candidatus Izemoplasmatales bacterium | reverse complement strand
CAGGCACAAAAGCCTCAGGTTATGGAATTGAAAGGATAGGAGGAAGAAATGGCTAAAACTGTTATGTATCGTGGAACAGGAAGAAGAAAATCTTCTGTAGCACGAGTTATTATGAAACCTGGAAAAGGTGAAATAACTGTTAACGGACGCAAGTTCGAGGATTATATCGTATCTTCACTTGCAAGATTAGATGTTTCTCAACCACTTGTTCTTACCGCAAACGAAAACACATTTGATATCTCAGTAAACGTCAATGGTGGCGGCTTGATCGGACAAGCGGGAGCTATCCGGTTGGGCATCACCCGCGCATTGCTGGAAGTTAATCCAGAATACAGAAAAATCCTAAAACCAGCTGGCTTGATCACAAGAGATCCTCGTGCCAAAGAACGTAAGAAATACGGTCTTAAGAAAGCGCGTAAAGCACCGCAATTCAGTAAACGTTAATATGCCAAATATAAAAACACAGGACTCCACACCCTGTGTTTTTTATATTTATAAATCTATTTCTGCAATTGTAACGAATTCTCCCCGTACTGCATGAGCTCGATTGCATTGCCGTCCGGATCGTGGATCCATGCTTGATAATTGTTGTCAAGTCCCATAATTATCGGTTGATCGATTTCGACACCTTTTTCCTTTAAATCTGATATCACTTTATGGATATTTGTGACTTCAAAGCATAGGTGAGCATATGAATCGTTTTCTTTCCTTTTTTCGACATGAACATGATTCTCCGCCGGAAACAATTCAAGAAACTGATTGTTTCTGATTTCGATATATACAATCCACGGATAACCTTCATCGTTATTCAGTGTGAATTTTTTCTTGAAGCCTAGCTTATTTATATAGAAATCGATTGAAGAATCCAAATCCTGTACAAGAAAAGCTAAATGGGCAATTCCTTTAATCATATCGTATCATTCCTTTCTGACATAGTTATATTATAATCCATAGATATATAATTTGAAGTTTTCTTCATGTAATTTTGTCATTTATCTGAACAATTTTAATAAAATATATATTACTTATGTCAATTGCTTTAACAAAACTTTCAAATTTGATATAATCAAATCAAAGAGGTGATTTTCATGTTGTTCTTTGGTAAGAAAAAGAAAAGAAGACAGGAAGAGGAACGAAAAAGACAAGAAGAACTTGCAAAGCAAGTTGAAATAGAGCAGGAAAAACTTAGAAAAGAAAGCGAAAAGAAAGCGGCGGCAGAAAAAACCAAAAAAGCGGAAACCGTCAAGAAAGAAACCAAGACTGAGCAGAAAAAGACTTCGAACGCACCCAAAAAGACAGCAGCGGCGAAGTCAAAAGAACCCGCGAAGAAATCACCGTCAGGGAAATACGAGATTTATCCTGAAGCAGGCATGTTCAAATACCGCTTGAAAGCTTCAAATGGTGAGATACTAGCTGTCTCTTTCGGTTATTCATCAAGAAAAGGTGCGGAAGCGGGCATTGAAACATTCAAGAAGAATGTCAAGAGTGGAGTGTTTGAGCTTTCGACTGACAAGAGTGATTATTCATTCTACACATTGTTCAACAGCACCGGAGCCAGAGCTATTCTGATCGGAGAATTCTATGACGAACTCAAACACGCTGAATCGGCTGTAGAATCCGTCAAGAATTTTCACAAAACCGATAAGATAGTGAACCTGGAATCGATTCCCAAAACAGAAGTTAGGGAAGAGATAGTGACGATAAGCAATATCGAACCGAATGCGAATGGTAAATATGAAGTTTACAAAGAAACTGGAAAGTGGTATGTCTCTTTAAAAGCATCAAACGGCGAGATTCTCTTCGTTTCCCAAGGTTATTCCACAAAGTCGAATGCTTTATCAGGACTTGAGACAATCAAAGCCGCAGTTGACAACAATTACTTCACGATCGCAAAGGATAAGCAGAACCGTTATCAGTTCAAACTTTATTCCGCAACCAAACAATTGATTCTTTCCGGAGAGACGTATCCGGTCAAACGAAGTTGTCTCGGCGCAATAGATTCCGTAATAAGGTTTTCAAGAAGAGCTAAAGTCATTGAATTATAGAAACACCATTAATGGTGTTTTTTTCTTTAGTTTTTTTTTATTGATTTTATGGTAAAATTAAAGTATGCAGGAGGAATGACATGAAAAGGATTTTCGTAGTCGTCGCTTTTCTAATACTTGGTTTCATTGTCTATACCGTCTCGCTTTTACAATATATCTATCTTTCGAATTTAGCATCATTCGTCTCAAACAAGTATATATTGTATTTGATGGCCGGTCTGTTATGGACGATAGCGATAATAGTCATAATAAGAATATTGCTCAAACCAACATACGCATATAACAAAACCCATTGGATTCTTTTTGTGATATTGAATCCGATTTTGGGTATTATTCTGTATCTCCTGTTCGCCAGGGAATTCCATACGAAAAGATTTTTCAAAACCAGACCTCTGATTGCGACGAAAGCTTTCTTGGGACTTGAGGAACAAACCTTCCCTAATTATGATGTTTCTGAACATGGAGAGGTATTCAAATTCATACACAGAACCACGGGTAGAACCGTCTATCAAAACGATACATATACAGAGATACTCGATAATGGGGATACTTTTTTTCCGAGGCTTGAAAAGGAGTTATTAGCAGCACAAGACTACATTTTCATGGAATTTTACATCATTAAATCCGACAATATCGGGAAGAAGATTCTAAACATAATGAAAGAAAAGGCATTGGCGGGAATCGACGTATACATT
>CAYZPL010000180.1:0-2815 GCA_964480415.1 uncultured Candidatus Izemoplasmatales bacterium | reverse complement strand
TTGATTACTTAAAAACTAGAAACGTCACATTCGTGAGTCTGGGAAAAACTATTCTCAGGGCTGAAACTGCGGCCATATATATGATATCGGCGTTCAAGCTTCATTGGGAGAATTGAAATGAAAGCCGCTTTTTATACACTCGGTTGCAAGGTCAACGCCTATGAGACCGAAGCCATTCTCGAAAAATTCATAAAAGTCGGCTATGAGATTGCCGATTTTGATAGTGAAAGCGACGTCTATGTCATCAACTCCTGCATGGTCACGAACACTGGAGAAAAGAAATCCAGGAAGATGATCAGAAGACCGTTCCAAATTAAAAAGGATGCGATCACCATCGTCATGGGTTGTTTATCACAGATGAAAGCAGAAGAAATCTTAAAAATCCCCGGAGTCAAAATCGTTCTTGGAACTAAGAACAGAGAAAAGATTATGGAATATCTGGATGAATATAGAAAGAATGGTAAACCGCTGAACAAGGTGGAAAAGTTGGAAGGAAGCGAAGTTCACGACACATTGTTCATTTCCGATTTCAAACATCATCAGCGAGCGTTTCTTAAAATCCAAGACGGTTGTAATAATTACTGTTCATATTGCATCATCCCATATACGAGAGGACGCGTCAGATCAAAACCGCGTGATGTGATTTTAAGGGAAGCGAAACAGCTTGTCGATCATGGACACAGCGAGATCGTGCTCACCGGAATCCATACCGGTGGATATGGAACAGATTTGCATGACTACTCTTTCGGGGATTTGCTGAAAGATTTGGAAAAGATTGATGGCTTGAAGAGAATCAGAATCTCATCGATAGAAATCACCGAGTTGACAGACGAAATAATCGATATCATCGCTGGCTCCGACAAGATTGTGAATCACTTGCATATACCGCTTCAAAGCGGATCGGACAGGATCCTCAAACTGATGAATAGGAAATATACACTAACAGAATATAAGGAAATAATCGACAAACTGAAGGCGAGAATAAAAGATCTGGCAATAACGACAGATGTCATCGTCGGGTTCCCCGGTGAGACCGAAGATGATTTCCTATCGGAAAAAGAGTTCATCAGAACCATCGATTATCAGGAACTCCATGTCTTCCCGTATTCCCGAAGAGAAGGAACCGTCGCCGCAAAAATGAAAAACCAAGTGGACAGCTTTGTCAAGAAGGCAAGAGTAGGCGAACTTCTTGAACTGAGCGAGAACTTGAAAAAAGCCCACATAGAGAAAAACATCGGCAAGGTCAAAAGGGTGATACCGGAACAAATGAAAGATGGTTTGTTGCAGGGACATACGAGAGATTATATACTCACCGTTTTCAAAGGGGAAGAAAGGCTTGTCGGACATGAGACCGAAGTAATACTTCTTGAGATAAAGGATGGCCTTGTCTTCGGTAAAATCAAACATTAAAAAAGCACTGTTGCGGTTGGCAAAAGTGCTTTATTTTATTATTTGTCTAAATTCTTTCTCCAGGGGTATAACTTGTATGCAGCAAATCGTGAGCTTTTTCTCCATATGGTTCGCCGAGATAATCTCTATAGAGTTTGAGAACCATTTCGTTTTCATGAGATTTACGTCTTGGAAGTGATCTATCGATTGCATATATCGCTTCTTGGCGTTTTTTGATTATTTCCGTATTGCCGTGGTGATAAGGCTGACCACCGCCACCGATGCAACCTCCTGGACAAGCCATGATTTCAATCGCATGGAACTGTGATTTTCCAGATCTGATCGATTCCAACAATTTCCTTGCGTTGCCTAAACCATGTGCAATACCGATCTTTAAATCCATATCACCGATTCTGACTGAGGCTTCTCTAACACCTTCGATTCCGCGCAGCTGCTTGAAATCGACATTTTTCAATTCCTCACCTGTCATCAGCTCGTAAGCTGTTCTTGTGGCCGCTTCGATGACACCACCAGTGGTACCGAAGATTGTCGCTGCACCGGTTGATTCACCGAGCAGGTTGTCGAATTCCGAGTCCTCAAGGTTCTTAAAATCGATTCCGGCTTCCTTGATCATTCTACCGAACTCTCTTGTGGAAAGAACATAGTCGACATTGTTCAACTCGTCTTTGGAAAGTTCCGGTCTTGCGGCCTCTGCTTTCTTGGCTACACAAGGCATTATGGAAACGACCTTCAATCTTCTTGGAAGAATATTCAAATCTTTCAAATAATAGCTCTTGATTATGGCGCCCATCATCGTTTGCGGTGATTTGCATGATGACGGTATATCGACCATGTCAGGGAACTGATGCTCGAAGAACTTGACCCATGCTGGACAACAAGATGTCAGCATCGGTAATGTTCCTCCGTGTTCGATTCTGTGGATCAGCTCACGAGCTTCCTCCATAATGGTGAGGTCGGCGCCGAAATTGGTGTCGAACACGGCATCAAAGCCGAGTCTCCTAAGCGCTGTGACCACTTTACCTGTAGAAATCGTTCCCGGTTCCATTCCAAACATTTCTCCGATTGCGACCCTTACTGCAGGTGCGACTTGAACGACAACGTGCCTTCTTGGATTAGCAAGAGCACGCCAGACATTCGGTATGTCACTTCTTTCTGTAAGCGCGGCTGTCGGACATACTGCGACACATTGTCCGCAGTAGGTACATGAAGTGTCGGCAAGATCAAGATTGAATGCAGGTGCTACGACAACTTCAAAGCCCCTGTTGATGGCGCTAAAAACACCGACGGTCTGAACCTCGTTGCACATCGTTTCACATCGACGGCACATCACGCATTTATTTGGATCCTTGATGATTGAATTTGATGATGAATCAATCGGATAATGCATTTTTTCTCCGGTAGCATG
>CAYZPL010000179.1:0-2831 GCA_964480415.1 uncultured Candidatus Izemoplasmatales bacterium | reverse complement strand
GCGCTTAAAGGTGATAATGTTGACCTTTTGCTGCTGGATATAAAGAAGATTCTTTTACCTGGTCCGAAATATTATCCGGACGGTGAAATCTCAGACAGACCGGAGACTTTTTTGATCCAGGAATTCATCAGGGAAAAGATTCTCTACTATACGCATGAAGAAGTACCGCATTCCGTGATGGTCTATATCGAAAACTACAAACCCGACCCTAAACTCACCGAGATCATGGCAACGATAGTCGTCGAGCGAAAATCTCAGAAAGGGATCATCATCGGTAAAAACGGCAGCATGCTTAAAAAAATCGGAACAGATGCAAGAAAAGATATCAAGGAACTTTTGAAGACAAAAGTCTATCTGGAACTTTTCTGTAAAGTTGAAGAAGATTGGCGCAATCGCGAGTATTATCTTAAAAACTACGGTTATAAACCGGATCGCGAGTGAAGCAAATGGAACAGATAGAAGGTATCGTCCTTAAAAAGATAAATTACAAGGAACATTCGAAGATAATCTACGTCTATACCGAAAACGGACTTGTCAGTATACTGGTACACGGCAGTAACAAGATATCCAGTCCCTATCTGAAACTGGGAGAGCTTCTGAGCAAAGTCAGAATCGAAGCTAGCGGGAAGGACTTGAAGACATTGAGGGACGGAGAATTGGTGAACGATTACCGCAACATCAAGAAAGACATTCTAAAATACACATATTCGACGCATGTTCTGGAGATAATATATTACTTCGCCACTCATGAGCACAACCACTTGAAACTCTATAATTTTCTTTTGAAAATATTGGATAAAATCAATGAGAATGAAGATTACATCCCCTATATCTACATGTTGGAACTTAAGCTGCTCTACCTTCTGGGTGTGAATCCGGAATTAAAGGAATGTGTGGTCTGCCAAAGAACCGATGGACTCAGATTTTCAGTCAAGGCAGGAGGATTGATGTGTCCCGAACATATGGATCAGGACAGTGCTTATGATGAAAACACAATAGATGCATTTGTATTGCTTTACTATTACGATTTACAGAATCCGGAGCCGATTAAAATTGCTCCGTTTACCATCAGGAATCTGCGGATGCTGATCGATGAATACTATGAATATCATCTCAACTATCGCAGCAATTCGAGAAAGATCTTAATAGGACTATTAGGCTACTAGAAGGTCTTTTTTCTTTGAAATATATGCATATATTTCAGTTACCTTGACAAAGGAATATACCGCACTTATAATTATAATGAGGTAATATGCGAAAAAAATATGAGAGGATGAGCGCTTTGAGTTATAATCTAGACCAATTGAATGCGTATGCAAAGAGATACGGATTCATCTATCAGGGATCAGAAATTTATGGGGGACTGGCCAATACTTGGGATTACGGTCCGCTAGGCGTAGCTTTGAAGAACAACATCAAAAAGATGTGGTGGGAAAAGTTCGTTTCCAAAAATCCACTTAACGTAGGTATCGATTCGTCGATACTTTTAAACCCGAAAACATGGGAAGCGACAGGACACGTCACAAATTTCAAAGATCCGCTTATGGATTGCAAATTATGTAAATCGAGACATCGAGCAGACAATCTGATCGCCGACGCCACAAAACATATGGTTGACGCTGACGGCTGGGAGTATCAGAAAATGTATGATTATATCATTGAACATGAGATCCATTGTCCTAATTGTGGCGGTTTCGATTATACGCCGATCAGGGAATTCAATCTTATGTTCAAAACCAAACAGGGAGTCACCGACGATTCGACTGCCGATATCTATCTGAGACCGGAGACGGCTCAGGGAATCTTCCTTAATTTCAAGAATGTCCAAAGGACATCGAGAAAGAAAGTTCCGTTCGGAATCGGGCAGATCGGTAAGTCTTTCCGTAATGAAATCACTCCGGGAAACTTCATTTTCCGAACCCGTGAATTCGAACAGATGGAAATGGAATTCTTCTGTGTTCCGGGAACCGAACTCGAATGGTTCAAATATTGGAAGGATTTCGCAAAAAGTTTCCTTAAAGAAGTCGGACTGAAAGAAGAGAACATCAAATTCTACGACCATCCTGAGGAGAAACTCTCTTTCTATTCGAACGCTACTACGGACATCCTCTACAACTTCCCTTGGGGATTCGACGAATTATGGGGCATTGCTTCAAGAACCGATTACGATCTGAGAAGGCATCAGGAATATTCCGGAGAGAATTTGGAATATCTGGATCCGCTAACGAATGAATCGTATCTGCCATATGTCATCGAACCAGCTCTTGGCGTAGAGAGACTGCTTTTATCAACCTTGCTTGATGCACTTGAAGAAGAGACAATCGGTGAAAACGACACTAGGACACTTTTAAGAATAAACAAACATTTGGCACCATATCAGGTCAATGTGTTACCGCTTCTCAAGAAATATCATACGGAAAAAGCAGAAGAGATTTATGAAAATCTTTTACAGCATTTCGTGGCTTTCTATGATGATGCCGGCAACATCGGTAGGCGTTACCGCAGAGCCGACGCTATCGGAACTCCTTACTGCGTGACAATAGACCAACAGACTCTTGAAGACTCTACCGTAACCGTGAGAGAAAGAGACTCAATGGAACAGGTAAGAGTCAAAGTAGGGGATCTCAAGGAGTATCTGACCAAGGAATTCGCAAAATAAACTACGGAAGGAAGGTGAAAACATGGCAAGAATCTCACAAGCTTCTATCGATAAAGTCAGAGAAGCAGCTGACATCGTCGACGTGATTTCCGAGTATGTCGACTTACAGCCGGCCGGAAAGAGCATGAAAGGATTATGCCCGTTTCATAATGAGAAGACACCTTCTTTTTTC
>CAYZPL010000178.1:0-2850 GCA_964480415.1 uncultured Candidatus Izemoplasmatales bacterium | reverse complement strand
CGATGACCGGTCTTAACAACAGAAATTACATGGAATACAAACTTGACAAGATCAAGGATCTGACTAATATCGGTGTCATCTCGATGGATCTGAACGGTCTTAAGATAAACAATGATTACTTGGGACATGAAAGAGGAGACGAATTATTAAAAGGTTTGGCTCGTAATCTCAAAGAAGTCTTTAAAGACATTAAAGATAAAGACATTGCCAGAATCGGCGGCGACGAATTCCTGATTGTCATACATGATGCCACTAACGAATTACTTCAAGTCAAGAAACAGGAATTACTCGATATCTGCGCTAATAAAGATATCGAGAAATCAATCAGTTTGTCTATTGGTCTCGCGATGCCTGACAAGGAAACGAAAACGATATATCAATTGATAAAGAAGGCGGATTTCGACATGTACAAGATGAAAGCCGAGTCTTCACCTGATTATAAAGATGCGATGATCGAATATATCAAGCTTCAAGACAAGTATATCCGTTAATCATATTATAAGGTTTCATGGAAATACAAAGGGAATGCGTTGGCATTCCCTTTTGAATATCATTATTTCTTCGAGGCTATCTTGTACAACTCTTCCACAGCGAAATGGAATTTGGTAACTGAATATCTCTGATTTACCGGATAGATATAATACGTATCATCAAAATTGGAGAAACTCAGACAACATCCTTTTCCGAAGTAATCGTATTCCACGTGGATGCTGTAATTCTCGGTCACGGGTTTTTCCACATGCAGAGTGTCTTTATCCTGTTTGACCACAAGATCGAATCCCGCTTCCGTATGTTTCAAAACGCCTCTTCCCAAACGGTAGAAACCGGTACTGTTGGGGAGACTGTCGACATCGACTTCCATTTCCACATGATACTTATTCGCGTCTATTTCTTTTCTAACCTGTTTTCTTTCCCATTCGTACCAATCGGGAATATGACTGAACCTGGTAGGTTTGTCCAAGTTATGAAGCCTTCCGAACTCATCCATCTCATGGGTGTCATGACAATGCTCGCACCAGATTCTGTTTCCATCCGAATTCATTGCGAATTCGGTCATGCAGTTAGGACACATATAAAGAATATGATGGAGATTTTTTGCCCTATCCTTGTATTTGATCTTGATTTTCTCTTCAATCTGATATTTATAATCGTCATATTGGAAAGCCTTGTTTATCCGCTTGTTTATTTCTTTGATCGTCAATTTATGCAAATCTTCTTTTGTCAGAATCTGCGTCATGTCCGATCTTGTCTTTACATGTCTTTTATGCAGATTCCAAACCGGTTGACGCAAGTGGTGTCCATGATTGATCAATGTTACGACAGGATATTTGAGCATTTTGACGAGTTTCCCCAAACTGTCAGGCAAAATCGCGGTCGTGCCGGTGAGTGAATATCTCGCTTCCGGATAGATCTGGCAAATCTGTTTAAGGTCCACAAGACCGGACCTGATATTCTTGACCACGGTCGTTTCCGTTATGAACTTGCGCTTGCCGATGCAACCGACGTTTCTTAACAGCTCTTCCCTGTTGATGAACCCGTCAATCGCCACGACATAATTGGAACTTCTCGGAAAAACTGCCTTTGTGGCTACTTTAAAATCTAAGAAACTATTGTGGTTGACTAAAAGTATGTATGGCCCCTTAAGACCTTTCATATTGTATTTCTTGATTTTTGCGCCAACCGAAATAGTTTCCGGAAAACTCAATATCCATGCCAAAATCTGCAAGTACCATTTAACTTTGCGTGGTTTTTCATACATATCGAATCTTGGCATTTCATCTACTTCTTTTATCGTTTTATATACAACATCTGCGATTTTCATAATGATTCTCCGTCTTTTCTAATAAAAAGATATTACCACTTTTTTGATGAAATTGCTTGCAGGTTGCAATAATAATTCATCAAGATCTTATGGTTTTTCCATATCCACTTATTCTAATTTTTAAAAAAACAAGCCATTTTCATATTGGCTTGATTGTTTTCATCCTGAATCATATCACAAATTAAAATCAGGCTTTTGTTTTATTGTAAGTCATATTGTAATTGTTATAGAATTCCGATATGGAAGAATAAAGCTCTTGAAACTTGACATCAAAGTACATTATCGGCATAATCAATCGATCGGAATGATCGTTCAAATAAGCGCTTTTTTTGATATCGCGTATGTATTGGACATATTCGTCGGTGCAGGTGATGTCGATAACACCGAGTCTGTCCTTATATCTGTCCAGACCATCGATTTTATCGATTGATTTCACTTTCGACCAAGGAATGGAATATCTTTGGACTTCGTTGAAATTGTATGTCAATCCTGTTTCATCGAGAATTAATAGCGGTTCTTTCGTCTCCATGTAGGATTTTTTACTGCGAAGTTGTTTCTTGCTTATCCATGGAACATAGATAAGACAAAACAGACCTAGGACAAACAAAAATATCACTGAAATATAATCGGTGGGATCTTCCATTTGCAGAGTAAAATAGACCCATATAGGAAACACTGTCATAACCAGAAAAAATGGGATGGCGATATATATAAATATCTTGTAGGATTTATAGTTATTAGGTTTTCTAATGAATTCCTTAGTCAAATTATCCACCTTCTCAATATAATTTTACCACCTAATTTCATTTTAGTACATTTTTTTTAAATTGAAAAGGATAATGCGATTTTTTTAATCGATATTTCTGTTAGTCATCGCTAACTTTTTAGCGCATATGTTTTGTATTTGACAGCTTCAAGTGAGATAATGAAAACATAAGAAAGAAAAAGGAGATGTACAAAATGAAACATGTTTTACCCAAATTACCATATGCATACGATGCATTGGAACCATATATAGATGCAAAAAC
>CAYZPL010000177.1:0-2853 GCA_964480415.1 uncultured Candidatus Izemoplasmatales bacterium | reverse complement strand
GTACTTCATGATTCTGATATTGTTGGAATCAAGGTTATGACCATACCAAAGATAGGTCCTATCATAATGTTTTCGCAATCAACAATCGGAAGAATTATTCTAATCGCGGACATTATCATTATTTTTGCTGTCATTGAATATTTTGCAAAGACCAAGAAAAATAAAAAAAATGAAATAGATACCGATACCAAAGAAATGGAAGATTCGAAAGAATGATATTTGGTATCTTTCTTATCTATTAAGTCACATGTAAAGGAGAAATTCTCATGACAATGAAAAATGTCTATAAAAAAATAGTCATAATGATAGTATTCATCATGAGTATTTCGTCTTTTACCATGATTGGATACTCATATTGGAACAATCTAAGTTCAAACCAAGATGGAACACTTAGTATCGGAGATTGGGGGACACCAATCTCAACACCTCAGGAGTTCTATGATTTTGCAACAAAACCAGATAGTTCTTCAAGTGATCGTTATTATCTTTTCAATAATATTGATTTTACTAATTTCACATGGAATCTAGACAACACAAATAGCAATGTCACATTCAAAGGAACTTTAGACGGCAATGGAAAAACAATTAGTAATCTGACTATTTCCACCAACAGTAATTCTTATGACTATATCGGTATATTCTCACATATAAAAGGCGGTTCTGTATACAATTTAACACTTGATAATGTCCAAATCACTTTAAGCGGATCTGCATATAATAGTAGTTCAATAGTGGCTGGGTTGATAGCAGGAGATGCAAATGGCTTAACAAGCACAATTAGCGATATTACAATTCAAGATTGTATTGTTGCTGGTACTGGAGGCGGTGGAGTCGGCGGCTTGATTGGCAAGATAGATAATAGTTCTGCAGTTGTTAATATAGAAAATATTAAAGCATCTAATCTATCTGTAGGTAACATGAGTTCAAATGTCGGTGGTCTGATTGGAAAAATTACAAAGGTTGGAGCGCAAGTTAATATTTCTGATATAGATATTAGTGTAAATGTCTATTCAAATAAAAGAGCTTCTTATGCAGGCGGTGTAATTGGTAATATTCGTAGTGGAGGTGTTTTTAATCTTGAACGTGCCATTGTGGATATTTCTCTCAGAAATTATGCCTTGGCAGGATACTATACGTCATATGATTACTCACAACGTTATTCGGGAGGAATTATCGGTTACAACAGGTCAACTTCTACGTTGGTTAACCTTAGCGATGTTTTCTTGACTGGCAGTCTATATTCCGATGCAAATCATTCAGAAAAATATGTCGCAACCGCAATCGGACGTGAAAGTGGCAGCGATACGATCACTAATGGATATTACTCACAGGTAGTATTTAGATCTTCAAACGGAGGAACCACTTATACTCCATATTCTTCGATATCTGGAGTTCAATTAGCAGTTGTCAATTCCTCTTCAATGCCAAGTCTTAACTGGTGGAATTCTTTTGCTACACCGTTTGATTCAACTAATAATTTGTGGGCTCAAGACTCATCCGGCAGATTATACTTGATTAGATAAATTTAAAAGTACTGACTTTCTGATAACTTTCAGAAAGTCTTTTTTTTTGCAAAGTTTTATCATTTCTATTGCTATTTCACACGAAAAGTGATAATTTAGTATTATCAAGACAAGCACATGCCTGATGCATCTAATCATGTATGAATGTTTGTTTGATAAAGCTAAACCCGGAGCAATCCGGCGACAGAAAGCTATAGGGTCCCTCATTTGGGGATTGCCAGCTGCCTAACTAACTTTCATATAGGAGTGATAATGATGCGTGCAAAAGTGCTGTCTTTTTTTGTTTTCCTTTTCATCGTTATTGCAACAACTTTTACCTACCATTACTGGAGCAACAACCTTAATAGTGTCGCTAATTTTGGTAATCTTACCCAGATGAGCCAGACAGTCGACATTGTAAATCTTACTACCCCAACCGGTAAGACTCTGGTTCCCGTAGGTGCGGTTCTTGGAATAAATGATGTCAATAAAGCAAGTTATAGTTATATTGTAAAAACTGCTCAAGAAGGGACTATCAGCGTACAGGCAAAAAATATAACTTTAAATAACAACGGTAACGCCTATAGCGCTCAGAATATTTTGCTATTTACATACACAACTTTCAAAATAGATGATACGCATCAAAATGTTGTTTTAGATTTTAGCATTAAAATGCCAGAAAACGAGTTACAGTATAACATAATCAAGAACGGCAGCATTTCATTGCAATTAGTTTTTACAATCATGTAAGCGTCACTATGCACCCACTTCTATATAAAAAGAAAATCAGAAATGATTTTCTTTTTGTTTCTATTTGAGGATTTTTCAGAATGGAAGATCATAATTCAGTTCAAGAATCCTGTTGACAACTTTGATGTCTTCCATGCAAGCTTCGTTCAATGGCAATCCTTTTGTTTTGCGCTCCTGCCAGGCAAGGTACTCTTTTTCACCTGCAGTATAGATCTTTTCCTGTCCCGGAGCTTTCTTGCTGTTTCTCAATTCCCTTAGTATATCCCCTGTTGTTTTCTTGAAAGATTCAAGCCCCATGAAAGCTTCAGTATCGATTGCAATGAAGAAATGTCCTAGATGATAAGGACCATTTTTACCAGATTCGTCTTTTCCTGTCAACATTTTCAAGAAATTACCCGCCTGCAAAGCCGCGCTTAAAATCTCGACCACAGTCGCATATCCATAGCCTTTATAACCGGCAAGTTCTTCTCCTATGCCGCCTAATGGGGCTAAGGCCGCTTTGCCTTCGACGAGGTCGACAAGGATCTGATTGGAATCGGTTTTCGGGAGACCATCTCTACCTACTACCGTACCGGAAGGTGTGTTTTTTCCGGATTTCGCA
>CAYZPL010000176.1:0-2861 GCA_964480415.1 uncultured Candidatus Izemoplasmatales bacterium | reverse complement strand
TTCTTCCATACTTGAGATTCCAAGCTTGAGGCGTGCAACCAGCTATGGACTATATTGGGTCGATCAACTCCTGTATAACAGGCACCTTACACTCGGCTGAGCGCTAAATAAGAGTTCGAAAGTCTTCGGCAGATAAAGGGGGACTAAATAAGTACCCTTGTACAGTTTCTACTTGACGATTGCGCAGGAAAGACAATTGTTCCATTGTCTCTACGCCTTCTGCTACCAAACGGAGACCGAGAATCTGAGCCATTGCAATTATTGCATCAACCAGGGACATGTTATACTGGTTCTCCATCATGTCGTGAATAAAGCTGCGATCTATCTTGATTACTTGCAAAGGGAATTTTTTCAGGTAACTCAAGGAAGAATATCCAGTTCCAAAATCATCTAACGATAAGACTATGTTTTTCAACCGAAGTGAATTCAAGGTCTCAAGCGGTTCTTCGGTGTCCTGCATTAACAGACTTTCTGTAATTTCTATCTCAAGCAGTTCTTCCGAAAGACCGCTCTCGTTCAGAACTTCGTCAATCACATTGAGAAAATTGTTCGACCGGAACTGCCGCGGTGAGATATTTACGGCTATATGCAAGCGGGATGAAGAAATTTTTCTCCAGTCGTTCGCCTCTTTGCAGGCAGTTTTCAAGACCCAGGTCCCGATTTCTTCGATAAGGCCATATTTTTCTGCTATAGGAATAAAAACAGCAGGAGGGACATCACCAAGATCAGGATTTTGCCACCGAAGCAATGCTTCGGCCCCGACTATTTTCGCATCGTGAGTGTTCAACTTTGGCTGGTAAAAAACCGTGAGTTCATTCTTCCTTATTGCGTGCCGTAAACGGTTCCCAATCGCGAGCTGTTCGTCAATATGTGAACGCAGTTCATGAGAGTAAAAACGATACTTGCTGTTGTTGTTCTTTTTTGCGTAATACATTGCCGTATCTGCATACTGCATTACAGCTTCCACGGAATCGCCATCGTCAGGATATGTACTGATGCCTACACTAACAGAGGTGTATATTTCATTCGAATCGACAAAAAATGGTTTGTTAAATGAATTAATTATCTTATTCACTACAACTTCAGCCTGTTCCTGATCTTGAAGACCTTCAAGCATGACGAGAAATTCGTCTCCTCCCAGGCGAGCTGGTGTATCTACTTCCCGCAGAAATGCTCGGATGCGTTCCGCCACTTTTTTCAAGAGTTCATCCCCAATACCATGTCCAAGTGTATCGTTGATGTCTTTGAAATTATTTAGATCCATAGCCAGTAGAGAAACTTTTGTATGTTGTCTTCTGGCTCGAGCAAAAGCACCTTCAATTTGTGAAAGTATGCAATAACGATTTGGTAGATTAGTCAATTGATCATGATTTGCCTGGTGGAGAAGCTTTCGTTCGGCCTCATCACGCTCAGAGATATCCAGAGCTGTAATCACGAGAATTGGTGGGTCTTCTTGAGTCGACAATTGGAGACGCAATTCAGCTGGATAGGTACTTCCATCACGACGCATCTGTTTCGTTTTGTAAGTAACAAAATCATTGGCTCCAAGACGCAATGGTTTGATAAGTTCAATAATTCTATTCCTACTCAGCTCGGTCGTAATATCAAGTAATGATAAACCAAAGATTTCTTCTTCCTTGTATCCCAGATTTTGCAGTGCGCCTTTGTTGACCTGGAGACAATTCAGAGTTTCGAGATCGACAATATAGAGTTCGTGTGAGCTGTCATTAAAAATCTGTCCCAAACGATTATTAAGTTTCTTTTTCTGCTGTTCCAATTCTTCAACGAGCGCTTTATTTTCATAGCGCAACCTCATAGTTGTGGAAAAATTAAGATTATAAGTTTTGCTAAACTTGAGAAAGAATATATTAAGGACAATCACCAATATTCCAGTGCCGGCATTTATACCTTCGCCCACCAGAATGGTTTGATAGACTACCGGCAATATCAGCGTTACTATATAAATGACCAACGACTTGAAATCCAACAAGATAGTAACTGCTCCAGCCACAATAGCACAGGGGAAAAATACAGCTATGAAGAGATATGAAAGAGGCTCGAATGGGAAAAAAAATACATTGAGGCTGCCGATGGTCATCCCAACAGTAAAAATGCTTACCCGGAATAGATTCAACCAGACTGGATTTGGAACAAAATCGGTTTTCGCCTTTGCATAATACAGGGTTAATATCCAGCGTCCGGAGAGTACGGCAACAAGAACAATGTACCAGACAAGCAAAAGTCGCCATGCGAACATCTTGGAAAGCAAATAGGCATAAATGGTGCTGGAAATAAACAGGGTTAAAGAGGCTGTTTTTGACCTTTGGTATAAGAGATCAAGGCGGCTCTTCATTATTTTTTGTTCAATGGTCAGTCGCTCGCCTGTCATGATGTCTACTTTTTTTGCCAGATTCCAAAACTTATTACAAGCGGCCGGGTAGGTCCTAACTTTGACGAAACAGGGCCATCTTTTTAATACATTCCGTTGGTGGGAATAAAGTCTTTTGGCAATGAAAATATGATGATAACTTGACCTTAACTGTTTCTACAAGCACTTTCAATACGAAAGGCAAGGTGACAGCTTTAGTCTGGAGTTGAACGCCTTCAGGAAAGTACACGATATGAGCCTGCACCGCAACCTGACAAAAGTACATGTCATTAAGGGTTATAGCGAAATATCCAAGTCGAGAACAAGACACAATGGTATTTCAGCCAAAACTTGATGAGCATTGGAATAATCGTTTACAGCGGAAGGATTCAGCTAGCGTAATGCAAGTTTGAAATTAGACGCCGATCGAAATTTTTGCGTCGATCGAACATGATTGTCTTTCCAGACCAATCTTTGAGAGGAAAAGAAATCT
>CAYZPL010000175.1:0-2865 GCA_964480415.1 uncultured Candidatus Izemoplasmatales bacterium | reverse complement strand
TCAAGGTTCCTTTGCCTAGAAACTCGTTGTCTAACAATCTCTCGTTCAGTTTTTCCAGTTCCAGAAGAATCGGGGCCATTTTATAAATGGCATTGTCTCCCCTTTCCGGAGCCGAACCATGACAGGAGATTCCTGTTGTGGTGACTCTTATCTCCATTCTACCTCTGTGTCCGCGATAGATGCGGCAGCTTGTCGGTTCGGTTATCACAACGAATTCGGGTCTGATCTTGTCTTCGTTGATGATGTATTGCCAACAGAGACCGTCACAATCTTCTTCCTGGACCGTACCGGTCACAAGCAAGGTGTAATCGTCTTCCAGTCCCAACTCCTTGATAATCTTTCCCGCATAGACCATCGAAGCCATTCCGCCTTCCTGGTCGCTGCCTCCGCGTCCGCCGATCGCTTCCTCGTCTTCGAAACCTTTATATGGATCGAAATCCCAGTTCTTGATTTCCCCGATACCGACAGTGTCGATGTGGGCATCCATGGCAATCAGATGTTTTCCGTGTCCGATCGTTCCCAAAACGTTTCCCATCGGGTCGATTTCGACTTTGTCGAATCCGACCTTTTCCATTTCTTGCTTGATTCTGAGAATGACTTCCTTTTCTCCGCAGCTTTCGCTCGGAATCGCGATCATGTCGCGCAGGAATTTGGTCATGTCAGCTTTGTATTCATTAGCCTTTTTCAAGACTTCTTTGAAATCTATCATTTATTTACTCCTCACGTGATTTCTTGATCAATTCGTCATAGTGATGAATCTTATCATATTCTTTATCCCAGAATTCCATATGTTTCATCGAATCGAGATATTCTTTCGAATAACCGAATTTCAGCCAGTCTTTTTCTTTTTGCAGGAACAGTTTCGCTTTCTGTGATTCAGGTCTGTAGTCATTTATGTCTTCTTCACCGATCTTGCGGAAGATGTCGTTGAACCATCTTCTGAGCACGAAGTCTTCGGTTTCAAGATATCTTCTTTCAAGGTCTTCGATCACCGACTCATAACGGTCGTATCCGTCAGTAGCGATGGTCACTACATTGTCATTGGGACCGAGTTTCAAATATTTGGCTATCTTGATCGCACCGATGATGTTACAGATGCCGGAAACTCCGAAAAGCTCCTTCATTTGTTCTGCGACTTCTCTTTTGATGCCGTTCTCGACCAAGATGTCGGTTCCGTCATGAATGAGTTTAAGTCCTCTTACCGAATCGTCGTCTTTGATCAAAGCGACGAAATCCGTCGTGAGCACGTTATGGATCAGAGTACACATCTTGTCGCCGATGCCTTCGATCCTATGCTGTCCTCTGCCACCGTTGGTAAGAGTCGAGCATTCATATGGTTCAAGTGCAACGATCTTCGCTTCCGGGAAGACATGTTTGATCTGGTCTCCGGCAGCTAAGGTACCCGCTGAGCCAGGTGCTGAGGCGAAAGCGGCGATTCTGCCGTTTCCGATGCCTTTTACGGCTTCGACGCATGAGTTTCCGGTCACATGGCGATGGAAACGATAGTTAGGTAGAAGTTCGAATTGCGCCAGTGAAGCGTTCTTCGGATCCTTCTTGAGCTCGAACGTTCTTTCCAAAGTCAAAATCACATCCGATTCCGTTCCTGGTGTCAGATCCAATTTCGCTCCGTAACGTTTGATCCTGTCGTATCTTTCCTTGCTCATGTTGTCGGGCATGATTACGATAGCATCGTATTTCATGAGATTGCAGATATAAGAGACTCCAATTCCGAAATTTCCGGTGGAAGGTCCTAAAATCGTATGTTTTCCAGGAACGATGGTCTGGTCGACACAGCCTTCTATCAAGGTTGAATAAGCCGGTCCTACCTTATGTGATCCAGATGGAAAGTATTTTCCGAGCAAAACGACGATATTCGCTTCCACTCCGGTAAGTTCCTTAGGCAGGACGATCTTGTTCACCTCATTCTTTTCATTCTTCCAGGTGATGTTGAACAGGTTGATCGGATCGAATTCGTTTTCTTTCGCGGCCAAAGCCTGCTTCCTTATTTTGGGATCGACTTTTCCCGGATGCAACATCTCTTCATAAGTCGGTCCGAATGGTACTTTCTTCATTAATGCATTTCCTCTCTTGTCCTCAAATATTTTATTAGATCCTCTAAAATTGGTTTTAGAGTAATTGGTTCGGTAATGATTTTCTGGGCGTTGGCTGGATCCTTGAGACCGTTGCCCGTGACGATTATCGTAACCGATTCGGTTTTCTTGATAACGCCTCGTCTCAAAGCTTCCAGGAGGCCAGCCAAAGACGCTGCCGCCGCCGGTTCCGCGAAGATCCCTTCGGTTTCACCGAGGATTTTCATGGCATCCAAAATCTGATTGTCAGTCACGGCGATGAAATCTCCATCTGATTTTCTGACTGCGTTCAAGCCTTTCACCGGATTTCTCGGAATGCCTACGGCGATGCTGTCGGCGATGGTGTTCTCGTCTGCTTCTCTTACATTGTTGCCGGATTTGAAAGCTTCGACGAAAGGAGCGCACCCTGTACTCTGAACTCCCAGAATACGAGGTATTCTTTCGATCAGTCCTAATTGATGGAGATCATAAAAGCCTTTATAGACTCCTCCGATCGTACAGCCGTCTCCAACGGATACGATAACCCAATCGGTCGGTTTGAAATCGAGTTGTTCGGCTATTTCCAAAGCGACTGTTTTCTTACCTTCGATCAAGTTCGGATTGATGGCGGCGTTTCTATTATACCACTTGTAATGATCGATCGCCATCTTGGATAATCTGAAAGCCGCTTTGTAGTCTCCGTCGACTTTGATCAGTTCCGATCCGAAGATCTCGAGTTGTGTCAATTTTCCGACAGGTGCCCTTTTCGGTACGAAGATCACAGTCTTTAGACCCA
>CAYZPL010000174.1:0-2874 GCA_964480415.1 uncultured Candidatus Izemoplasmatales bacterium | reverse complement strand
AAAGCCAACAACAAATCTTATACTCCGCAAGAGATTTCGGCGATGATCCTGAGAAACCTCAAGGAATCAGCTGAAGCTTATCTTGGCGGAAAAGTAACCGAAGCCGTAATCACGGTACCGGCTTATTTCAATGATGCTCAAAGACAAGCGACAAAAGATGCCGGTAAGATCGCCGGACTCGATGTCAAGAGAATCATCAACGAACCGACAGCTGCAGCATTGGCTTACGGCATCGATAAAAGAGGAAAAGATGAGACAGTCCTTGTCTACGATCTAGGCGGTGGCACATTCGATGTATCGATCCTGGAACTCAGCGATGGTACTTTCGAAGTCATCTCGACTTCAGGAAACAACCATTTGGGTGGCGACGATTTCGACCAAAGAGTCGTCGACTGGCTTGTAACTGAATTCAAGAAAGAACAAAGTGTCGACTTAAGTAAAGACAAAATGGCCTATCAAAGACTGAGAGACGCTTCGGAAAAAGCGAAGAAAGAGTTGTCATCGATCACACAGACGACGATTTCATTGCCATTCATTTCGATGAACGCAAGCGGACCTGTCCACTTGGAAAAAACACTTACAAGAGCTAAATTCAATGAACTTACAGCTGACTTGGTACAAGCTACCGTAGAACCGGTAAGAACAGCGTTGAGAGATGCGAAGATGACAGCAAAAGACATCGACGAAGTATTGCTTGTCGGCGGTTCCACAATAACTCCAGCCGTTCAGGACGAAGTCAAACGTATTCTGGGTAAAGATCCTAACCGTTCGATCAACCCTGATGAAGTAGTAGCAATGGGCGCAGCCATCCAAGGCGGCGTATTGCAAGGCGATGTCAAAGACGTATTGTTACTTGATGTCACACCACTTTCACTCGGTATCGAAACACTTGGTGGAGTGTTCACAAAACTTATCGAAAGAAACACAACGATTCCGACATCGAAATCACAGGTGTTCTCGACTGCAGCGGATAATCAACCTACAGTTGACATCCACGTGCTTCAAGGCGAAAGACCGATGGCAAAAGACAACAAGACACTTGGAAACTTCCAATTGGGAGATATTCCACCGGCACCTCGCGGCGTACCGCAGATCGAAGTCAAATTCGACATCGATGCCAATGGTATCGTAAATGTCCATGCCAAGAATGTCGCGACCGGCAAAGCAAATTCGATCACAATCCAATCAAGCTCAAGTCTTTCTGAAGAAGAAATCGAAAGATTGGTCAAGGAAGCAGAAGAAAATGCGGAAGCCGACAAAGCGAAACGCGATGAGGCCGATCTAAGAAACGAAGCAGACCAAATGGTCTTCATGACTAACAAGGCTTTGAAGGATCTCGGCGACAAAGTCACAGACGCCGAAAAGAAAGAGGCCGAAGAGAAAATCAAGGCTGTCGAAGAAGCGCTCAAAGGCGACGACATGGACTTGATCAAATCATCGAAAGAGGATTTGGAAAAAACAGCGCAAGCTTTGTCTGAAAGAGTTTATAAAGAACAATCAGCTCAGCAACAGCAAGAAAGCGCTGGACAAGAACAACCTGAATCGGACTCAGACGAAAAAAAAGACGACGATGACGTGTTCGACGCGGATTACAAAGAAGTATAATTACGATGGTAAAAAGCAGGTGACTGCTTTTTATCGCGTCTAAAGGTGATGCTATGGAAAAAAGAGATTATTATGAAGTGCTCGGTGTAAGTAAAACCGCATCCGACGACGAAATCAAAAAAGCATATAGAAGTCTAGCCAAGAAATATCATCCAGATGTTTCGACGGAAAAAGACGCTGAAACGAAATTCAAAGAAGTACAGGAAGCCTATGACGTGTTAAGCGATGGAACTAAAAGAGCTCAATACGATCGTTTCGGACATCAAGCTCAAAATGCGGGGTTCGGTGGCCAGGGATTCGGTGGCCAAGGTTTCGGAGACTTTGATTTCGGAGATATTTTCAGCGCGTTTTTCGGTGGTGGTGGCAGAACGCAAAGATCCGCCAACAGCCCTAGAAAAGGCTCTGACATCCAAAGAAGGATGCAGGTCACTTTCGAAGAGTCGATTTTCGGAAAGAAAGAGAAAGTCAGAATCCCCGTCTATGATGAATGTCATGTATGCCACGGGTTAGGCGCAGAATCGAAAAGCGATATCAAAGTTTGCTCACGTTGTCATGGAACCGGGACTGTCATCGAACAGAGACAGACACTATTCGGAACCACGCAGACAAGAATGACATGTCCTGTCTGTCATGGAACTGGTAAAGAAATTATTCATAAATGTCCTAATTGCAACGGCGAAGGAGTCGAAAAGGTCAATAAGGAAATTGAAATAAGAGTACCAGAAGGTATCGAGACCGGCCAACAGATTAGGCTAGAAGGTTTTGGAAACAAAGGCCATAACGGTGGACCTAACGGAGATTTATACATAGTTTTCGACGTCAAATCCTCTGATCTATATATTAGAGAAGGAGACAACATTATCGTTCAAATGCCAATTACTTTCGCACAAGCGGCGCTTGGTGATGAAATAAAAGTACCTACGGTATATGGAGACGTTCAGCTTAAAATACCTTCGGGAACACAATCCGATTCCAAATTCAGAATCAGAGGTAAAGGCGCTCCAAATGTAAGAACAAAATCCAAAGGAGACGAATACGTAGTTATTTCCGTCGTGACACCACAGAAACTTAGTCATGAACAAAGAAAAGCCTTCGAACAATTAAAGAAGGTTGAGGATTCCCCCACGATCAACCAGAATTTCTGGGAAAAATTAAAAAATAATTTCGCAAAAAAATAATCAAAGATTGCATCCGAAAAGATGCAATTTTTTTTACATTGAATATAGGAAAAAGTACTCAATTATTATATATATTATAGTATAATATTAA
>CAYZPL010000173.1:471-2904 GCA_964480415.1 uncultured Candidatus Izemoplasmatales bacterium | reverse complement strand
TTCCGGTGGTATGAGACAAAGAGTCGTTATCGCCATCGCGTTGGCATGCAAGCCAGATATATTGATTTGTGATGAACCGACAACAGCACTTGACGTTACAATTCAAGCGCAAATCCTCGAACTTATTAAAAGTTTGAAAGAGGAATTCGGGTTCACAGTCATCTTTATTACCCATGACCTTGGTGTTGTGGCGGAAGTGGCTGACAGAGTCTGCGTTATGTATGGTGGACAAATTCTTGAATACGGTACAGCAGACGACATATATTACGATTCAAGACATCCTTATACATGGGCATTACTTTCATCCTTACCGCAACTTGGTAAGAAAGATGAGGAACTGTTCTCGATTGCCGGAACACCTCCAAGCTTGATTGAAAATGTAAAGGGAGATGCATTCGCACCGAGAAATGTATTTGGAATGAAAATTGATTATGTGAAAGAACCACCAATCTTCAAGATAAGTGAAACGCACTACGCAAAAACTTGGTTGCTCGATCCGAGAGCACCAAAAGTTAAACGACCAAAAATAATCGACGAAATACCTGAACGTGTTGCTGCGATATATTCAGGAGGTGACAAATAATGCCAGAAGATAAGAACACTAACAACAATTTACCAAAGCCAAAAAGACATAGACGTCATCGTTTTGAATTGCCAGATCAGGTTGATACTATCGATAAGGACAATGGCAGAGAAATTCTGCTTGAAGTCAGAGATGCTGATGTATGGTTCAAAGTCGGAAGACACATAGTAAAAGCATGTAACGATATCAATTTCAAGATTTACAAAGGTGAAACCTTCGGTTTAGTTGGCGAATCAGGATCGGGAAAAACAACAATAAGCAGGGCTATACTTGGAATAAACAAGCTTAGAAAAGGAGCTATTTATTTCCATGGTCAAAGAATCAGCGGCAATATATCAAAACGAGAAAATTTGGCAGTAAAGAGTAAAATCCAAATGATTTTCCAAGATCCTGCCGCATCACTTAACGAAAGAGCGAATGTCGACTATATCATTTCGGAAGGATTGTACAATTTCAATCTGTTCGAATCGACTGAAGACCGTTTGAACAAAGTCACCGATATGCTACATGAAGTAAGCTTGCTGCCTGAGCATCTTTCCCGTTATCCTCATGAATTCTCAGGAGGACAGAGACAGAGAATCGGTATTGCGAGAGCTTTGATAATCGAACCTGAACTGGTTTTGGCAGACGAGCCGATCTCAGCGCTTGACGTTTCGATTAGAGCTCAGGTTCTCAACTTGCTTAAGAAACTACAAAGAGAAAGGGATCTTACTTATCTATTTATCGCCCATGACCTGTCAATCATTCAATACATCTCAGATAGAGTCGCCGTCATGCATGATGGCTACGTAGTGGAAATGGGAGAATCGAGAGAAATCTATGCTGATCCCATTCATCCTTATACAAAATCGTTGTTGACAGCAATTCCGCAACCTGATCCTAGAACAAAAGCTGATAGAATCAAGATTGCATACAATAAGGGCGACATCAGATATGAAGAATGCAAATTCATACAGGTTTCTCCATCGAGATACGTACTCGGAACACCTGAACTGATTGCAAAATGGATGAATAAGTAGTTTTTCTAGGACTATTATCATAAGAAATGAAAAGAAAAATAATAAGTATTTCAAAATTAGTGCTATTCCCGTTTGTCTTGGGGGTAATATTATATTCGGTAACATCAGGAGAGGAATTTTTCGAAGTTCCTCTTGTGGTGTTTGGTTTGATAGAATTAATCATAAGTGTCAGAAAGTTTGTTAGGAATGACAAGAGAAATGTCAGGCAAAGAGGCACGTATAAAAGTGATAAAAATTCAGTTGAATACAAAAGTTATGTTTACTCGCAATCGATATTGCTTATCTCAGCGGGAATCAATTTTTTATTATCGTATATCGGTTTTCTATTGTTAAGATAGGAGAGTATAAAGTATGAAAATTATTATGAACAAGTACTACATCGACTACCCATTACATTTTTACTCTTTTGACAAGAATGAATTTGAGTATGAATTCACATTTTACAATGAAGAGAGGAACCATATCGAAAATATCCAGGTCAATTTCGGAAAAGAAATACACAAAATAGATGTGGATACCGATGATAAGGTTATCGTCTGCACTCTTGACAAAAACAAAGTAAAGATGGATGGTGTAAAGCCGTTATTATATTCATGCAAAGTCAACGGGAAGGAATTCCCGTTGCAAGAAGTCAAAAACAATTACATTTTGATGACCGAAGAGTCGGTTTTCACACACGGTGCCGAAAGATATATCTATAGAAGAGAGATGTCCAAAATCACCAGAAAACCGAAGAAAGAGATTCAGTTCGTCGCTAAAAAGGCAAAATACTATTGGACATGTACTTGCGGCACCTACAATCTGAATTCGTTTGAGAAATGTACAAAATGC
>CAYZPL010000173.1:0-461 GCA_964480415.1 uncultured Candidatus Izemoplasmatales bacterium | reverse complement strand
CGCAGCCTATTTGAGGGCAAACAACATCAGAATAGCTAAAGTTGGTTTCTTTTGGCTACTTTTAACGTATATCGCGCAAGTGATATATCAAAGTTTCTACGGCGATATTCTGTTTGATAATCTCACGAAGAACAGTCTCTTTGCCGTAACCAACAGAATCTTTTTGCCTTTAATTCTGCTCGCAGCTACCGTGGTGTTCCTGATTGCGGAAAGTTATTATCAAAGAATACTCAGTCTGGTGACTAAAATCATCTTTGTCGTCATTGTATTCTATTTGAATCTGATATCAGTGATCACTTTCATCAATACGGCGTATAACGTCTACGAATTGCTCTCGATCAATCTGTTATTCGTGATAATCCTGTATCTGAACTGGAAAGAAAAGATCAAGGATATGGCTATCTATGCATTGACGGGATTATTCCTAGTATCGACGATAGTCATGTTTTACCAATGGCACG
>CAYZPL010000172.1:0-2927 GCA_964480415.1 uncultured Candidatus Izemoplasmatales bacterium | reverse complement strand
GTTCTTTATTGCATAAATCACGCTATCAAAAAAGCAGAGATAAATCATGAAGATATTGCCGCAATCGGAATCACCAACCAACGTGAAACCACTGTCGTCTGGGACGCGATGACAAACAAACCGATCCATCAGGCAATCTGTTGGCAGTCATCTCAGACCAAGGATATCTGTGATGAGCTTATTTCGAAGAAACATATGGAGACTTTCCGGAAAAAAACCGGGCTACTGATAAATCCTTATTTTTCCGGTACAAAGATAAAATGGATCCTGGATCACGTCAAGGACTCCAGGAAAATGGCCGATCAGGGCAGACTGAGATTCGGAACAATCGATACTTGGCTGATCTGGAAACTATCAGGAGGCAAATACCATATAACCGATTATTCAAATGCTTCGAGAACATTGATTTATAATATCCATGAACTAAAATGGGATGAAGAACTTTGTAAATTGCTGGATATTCCGATGAGCATACTTCCGGAAGTCAAACCGAGTTCCGGTATAAACGCATTCACGAACAAGCGCATCTTCGGAAAGGAAATACCAATTTCTGGTATAGCCGGAGACCAACAGGCAGCACTTTTCGGACAGACCTGTTTCGATCCCGGTGATGTCAAGAACACATATGGCACAGGATGCTTCATCCTGATGAATACGGGAACCGTACCGATGACTTCCGAAAATGGACTCCTGACAACTATTGCTTGGGGGATTGATGGTAAAATCGAATACGCTTTGGAAGGTTCGATCTTCATCGCCGGGTCGGCGATTCAATGGTTGAGAGATGGACTCGAAATCATCAAGACAGCTGAAGAAACAGAAGCGCTTGCGAATGAAACGACTAGCAATATGGGTGTTTATTTCGTACCTGCTTTTGTGGGGCTGGGAACACCTTATTGGGAGGATGACGCCAGAGGCAGTTTCTTCGGACTTACACGAGGCGTCGGTATAGCCAATATAGTG
The DNA here is from genome assembly GCA_964480415.1 of uncultured Candidatus Izemoplasmatales bacterium. Lineage (GTDB taxonomy): Bacteria > Bacillota_I > Bacilli_A > Izemoplasmatales > Hujiaoplasmataceae > CAYZPL01. The sequence continues at coordinate 1,964 of CAYZPL010000172.1, read as the reverse complement.
AGAAGCACATTGGAATCGATTGCCTATCAGACAAAAGACGTCATCAATGTCATGGAGATGGAGTCAAAACTTAAACTGAGATCACTTAAAGTCGACGGTGGAGCCTCGAGAAACGGATTTCTGATGCAGTTCCAAAGCGATATACTAGATACGGAGATCTCCCGTCCGAAAATCGCTGAGACCACAGCGCTTGGCGCTGCCTATCTTGCCGGACTGGCGATTGGTTTATGGACAAAAGAAGACATAAAAAAGAAATGGTTGATAGACAAAAACTATACTTGCATTATGGAAGAATCGACCAGAAATGAACTATATAAAAACTGGCAGAAAGCTATCCACGCCACTGTCGCTTATGCAAAGGATACCGAATAGGAGGAATTTATGCAGGAAAAACTCAAAGATTACAATATGAAGAAATCAAAAGCTGAGAAATTTGTTGTCCTCGGTGGCATCGGTGTAGTGATCGGTGTGATATTCTTTCTGATATATCAGAACAGTCTAGCGCAGATATTACTTATAATCGGTATACCTGTCGGTGTCATCGGTCTGATAGCGGCAGCTACGGGACTAACCAACTTTCAAAAACTGAAAAAAGACTTCAAGAAAAAGATCCTCGTACACATGTTCGAGGAAATGATGCCGGGAGTTACATACGACCCTGATGACGGCTTGAGTTCTACGACCGTTTATAACACCGAGTTTCTGAAAAGAGCCGACAGATTTCATACCGAGGATCTGATCAGCGGGAAAATCGAGGATGTCGATTTCGTTTCCAGCGATGTCAAACTGGAGGAAAGACACGTCCGCCAAACGAAGAACGGCACCCAAGTCTATTATGTCACATATTTTTTGGGCAGGGTTTTCTGTTTCGACTTCAATAAGGATTTTGTCGGTGAACTTCAGGTACTTGAAAGCGGATCACCGATTTCACGTTTCAAATATGATAAAATCAAATTGGAATCAATCAATTTCAACAAGAAGTTCAAAACTTTCTCGACAAATGATCTCACGGCCTTCTATATTCTGACACCTGACATAATGGAGGCTATCTTCCATATCGAGGAAAGAAATCCCGGTAAACTATCGATGTCATTCCATGGCGGAAGGCTATATATCGGTATCAACAACAACCGCGACACTTTCGAGCTTCAGTTCTTCCGTAAAATCGATGAGAGCATGCTTGACGAATTCAAACGTGATTTTCTCGTCGTCAAAGACTTTGTGACCACATTAAAACTTAACAATAAATTATTCAAGAAATAGGAGGGAAATAAATGTTTTTACAAATAGGTACAGGCACAGTAGTATTAATAGTTGTCTTAGTCATCATTCTGCTTATCGCATTCTGGTTCATCGGAGTGATGAATCATCTGCGCAGACTTTCACTGAAAGTTGACGAGGCCGAATCGGGAATCGATGTCGCATTGACGAAGAGATTCGACATGCTGACAAAAATGCTTGAAACCACCAAGGGTTATGCAAAACATGAATCGGAAACTCTTGAAAAAGTAGTCAAATGGCGTTCAGGAATGCCTAAGGATGCTTCTATGCAAGACAAACAGGAATTCATGAAGCAGTTGAACACGGTAGCCAGCGGCATCAACGTGATGGTCGAGGCATATCCTAATCTGAAAGCCAACACGGTTTTCTTGGAATTGCAATCGGCTGTTGCTAATACCGAGGAACATCTCCAAGCCGCACGAAGACTTTACAACGCGAACGTGACGACGATCAACCAGATCATCGTAACCTTCCCGCAAAGTATCGTCGCCAACATGATCCATATGGAGAAGAAACCTTATTTCGAAGCAGAGGAAGAGAAACGCGAAGACGTGAAATTCGAATTCTAGAAAATCGCATTTTATCCTTTGTTTTGGTAAAATTCAAAGAAATCAAACAGGCAGATCTTTGCTTGTTTTTTCTTTTTGCTAAATTAGAATAGAAATTACTTGTTGGACCAGATA
>CAYZPL010000171.1:0-2932 GCA_964480415.1 uncultured Candidatus Izemoplasmatales bacterium | reverse complement strand
TTCTTGGGGCTTTTATCTTTTTTTCCTTTGGTTCCTTAGGTTCTCTTGCCATGGTATCCTCCTATTTGCCTTCTTTATGGATTGTATGTTTTTTACATTTTTTACAATATTTTTTCGCTTCAAATCTTACTGATTTGTCCGTCTTCGTTACTTCGTAATTTCTTGACAGACATTCTTGACATATTAATATTACTTTTTTCTTCATAATATCAACTCACTCGCTTTATTAAATTTATCAAAAAAACTACTAAAAGTCAAGAAAATCATTACAATAATTGCATTTTTATTTTTTTTCGAATTCTATCGATGGCGTTATAAATTTGCTTCTCTTGACATTTTAACATAAACGCCGTCTCTTTTATTGACTTCTTTTTGATTATTTTTTGTTGAAAGACTTGTCTTTCAAATTCAGACAGCTTTTCAAGGGCTTCTCTCATCTCTGACTCTCTGATATAGAGTTTGCGATCTTCTCTTACCACATTGTCATAAAGGACAGGTAGTTTTTCATTAAGAAATTTACCGTATCTGTTGATCTTTCTCTTGATTGAAATCAGGTTGTTGATTAAATTACGTTCAAAATATCTCGTGAAAGTTTTGTTGAAGGATTCGTCGAACCTTATGACAGATTTGTATAAGATCATCAAAGCTTCCTGAAAACAATCGTCATATAAATATCCCAGGTTGAAACTTCCGATTTTTTTCGCAATAAGATAACGGTACTTGTCAACCATCAATGCAAACGCTTCTTCATTACCTTGCTTGATTAAGTTGATGATTTCGTAGTCGTTATAATTGCGAAAGTCCATTTAGTCCAGTTTCTTTCTTAATATATCGAAAATCAATATTCCTGCGCTTACGGAAGCGTTCAGGCTGTTGATTTTGCCAACCATGTCAATCTTCACATTAAAATCTACTGTTTCGCTAATCAGTTTCGAGATTCCCTTGCCTTCTGATCCGATTATGAGACAAAGCGGTCTATCCACGAAAATGTCTTGGTAACTCTTATTGGCATTCAAGTCCGCTCCTATAGTCCAGAACCCTTTGGTCTTAAGCTTTTCAAGTGTGTTCCTAAGGTTCGTGACTTCGATTATCTTCACATATTCAATCGCTCCGGAAGAGACTTTGGCAACCGTTCCAGTCAGCTTGACAGACCTGTTTTTGGGAATGATTATTCCTTTGACACCTCCGGCTTCGGAACTTCTTATTATAGCTCCGAAATTATGTGGATCCGTTATTCCGTCCAACATCAGCAGCAACGGATTCTCCGTTAGGTCGAGGCTTTTTAGGAATTCATCCAAATCATAGACCTTGTAGTCTTCGACTTCAAGGACGATACCTTGATGATTGCCTGTGAATTCTTTGTTGAAATCGGCTTTTTTCATATCCACAACTTTTATTTTCATTCTGTCAAGTTGTTGTTTCATGTCGGAATTTGTTCCGTCCTGAATATATGCTTTATAGATTTTTCTATTGTGGCCAAGTATCTCTTTGCAGGGATTTTTGCCATATATGAAAATACTCAAGTTATCACCTTCTATTTTACCATGATTCATACATCTGTTGGTTTGATAAATTTGTTTGATTTTGTTTAGAAAATTTATGATTTTGTATCATTATTTTCGATTATTCCCGTTGCTTTCGCTATCAGTTCGTCCACTCGATCGAAGTCCCTGCTAAGATAAAGATAACCAATCAGGCTTTCGAATCCTGTCGCCATGTTATAAGTTTGAACATCAGCGTTCTTCGGCTTATGTGTAGCGTTCTGATTCCGTCCCCTTTTGAAAACACTGATTTCCTCTTCGCTCAAATCAGAATTGATCAGCTCAGAAATAATTTCCGCCTGAGCTTTCGCTTGTGTGTATTTGATCGCTTCGTTATGCAGATCGTTAACTTTCGTGATACCTTTGCCAAGCAGATATTCACGGATCTTAAGTTCATAAAGCGCATCACCTATATAAGCTAACGTCAACCCGTTATATAAAATCATATGATTCCTCTGTTATTCAATTCGGCACGGATTTCATCAGCGAGCTTGAAATTCTTATCTTGTCTTGCTTTTTGCCACCTGTCATACATATTCCTGTTTTCGTCGTTCAATCTTGTCTGCGGTATGGCGAATCCCAGAATGTCAATCATGTAATTAACAGCTTTGAGCAATTGATTCAATCGGCCGAATTGATCCTTTTGTCTAAGTACCACATTTATCATCTTGACCAATGATTGCAGTGCTGTGATTGCATTTGCTGTATTGAAATCCTGCTCCATGGAATCATCGAAATTATTGATTTCATTTTGAATGTCTGGGTCTGTAACCACTGTTTTTTCATCTATTTCGTATGCCAGATCTAATTTGAAGAACAGTGAGTTAACGCTATTTTTAAGCTTTTCCCATTCTTTCATATACATATCGTAAGTTGTATCTTCGTAACTAAGTGGAGATCTGTAGTGGGTACTCAACAGGAAGAAACGCAAAGGCATCTTGTCGCCGAAATCCTTGGTCCATATAACATTTCCGAGACTCTTGCTCATCTTGGATCCCGTCATATCAACTCTTCCGTTGTGCATCCAGTATTTTGCGACGCGGTTGTTGTGAGCCGCCTTGCCCTGCGCGATTTCATTTTCGTGATGAGGAAATTTCAGATCTACTCCTCCTCCGTGTATGTCGATTTCTTCTCCGAAGATATCGTCAATCATCGCGACGCATTCCGTATGCCATCCAGGTCTGCCCTTGGAAAAAGGTGAATCGAAATTGATTCCTTCTGTCGTCCTTTTCCACAAAGTGAAGTCCAAAGGATTCTTTTTCAAAGGATTAGGTTCCACTCGGCTGCCGGCAATCAAATCATCGATGTTTCGATTCGCCAACTTACCATAGTCTTTGACTTTTGTCACTTCGAAATATACGTCTCCGTCAACAATATATGCATATCCTTTA
>CAYZPL010000170.1:0-2932 GCA_964480415.1 uncultured Candidatus Izemoplasmatales bacterium | reverse complement strand
GGTGCCATCGGTTCTTTACTCAAACTGAGACCATTGCTGGAAGTCAGCAAAGAAGGCAAAGTGGAAACCGTGGCTAAAATCAGAACGACATCCAGAGCAGTAAGCGAAATGAAAAATAGATTCATCGAGGAAACGAAAGGAAAAGATGTTATTTCCTTCATCATTTATACAAATAACCAAGAAGAAATGTTCGACTTCAAAGAAGATTTTGAAAATTTGGGATACACCGACATGCTGCTGATACCTCTCACACCGGTAGTCGGCTGCCATGCGGGTCCTGGAACGATGGGGATGGGCTATATTGAAAAAAGATGAAAGATATAATGAAGCAAAAGAAGTAATCAATGAACTCCTTGTTGATATATTCAACAGGATTCTTGCAATCGAAGGCCAACAACTGAAAGACAAGGGAATCAAGCTGTCGATGTCCGAAGTACATGTACTTGAAGCAGTCAGTAAGACAGAAGAACCGACTATGTCCAATATCGCCAAGAAACTTGGCATCACGGTCGGATCGCTTACGACAGCCATCAATACTTTGTATCAGAAAGGCTATGTAAGCAGGGTCAGAGACACTGAAGACAGAAGAAAGGTCTTTGTCGGTCTGTTGCCCAAAGCCGACGACGTGATGAGACTGCATGAGGAGTTTCATGAAGAGATGATCAATTCGATTTTCGAAGATCTGAAAGTCGAAGAAGATGAATTATTGATCACTTCGTTGCGCAAACTTTCTTCATATTTCAAGAAATAACATTTATAAAAAAAAAATAGCGGACATTTCCGCTATTTTCTATAGTTTAAGTAATTATTCAACTATTATGCTATCAGTTGGGCAATCCACTTCGCAAAGTCCACAATCAATACATTGATCTGGATCGATGACATAGATATCGCCTTCTGTTATGCAGTCAACTGGGCACTCGTCTTTACAAGTACCGCAAGCAATACAAGTATCTATAATTCTTCTTGGCATTATTGTTTCCTCCCATAAAGATATTATTACCATATATATTGTATCAATCTAAGGCTAATTTGTAAACCTTTATTTGATATTTTTTGAATAACATATTCTTGCATAAAGACCTTAAGTTTGATACAATATTCAATGTCAAATAAAATTAAGGGAGTGGTCCGAAATGGAACTTTGGTTAGCGATAGTATTAATAGTTGTAGCACTTTTAGTTGGAGCTGCCGTAGGTTTTTTCCTTTCCAGAGCATATTTCAAGAGATACTTGGAAAAGAATCCACCTATCAATGAAAAAATGATTAGAGCCATGATGAGTCAGATGGGTAGAAAACCGTCTGAGAAACAAGTAAGACAAGTTATGGCCTCAATGCAACAGGCAAAATAAAAATGGCTCAAATCAGCCATTTTTCTTTTGTCTTCTCTCTTGTTTTTTCCGTTCCAGATAAGCATCGAGCTTGACAAAGATCTGAGTTCGATTCTCATTGCCTTTCTTGATTCTCACGAAATTGCTGCTGTGACGAATCAAAATCAGAAATGTAGCCAATGTGGTTATGATAACATAGGTTAAATCGTAGATCTCGGGATGAAAATGAGTGAAGAAAAGCGTATAAGCCACCACCATATATACTACGGTTGTGCCCGTTGAAGCAAGCGATGCATAATGAGTGGTGATAACTGTTCCCAAGAATATTGGAATCAATACTACCGCGACGATAGGAGAATATGCAAGCAGCAATCCGAAAGACGTCGCGACACCTTTTCCCCCTCTAAATTTGAACCAGACCGGGAATACATGTCCGAGTACTGCCGCAAAACCGTATATCAATGAAAAATCATTCACAAAATTCGAACCAATGTTCAACCAGTCCATAGTGTGGGTATATTTAAGCAGAAAAACCATGATGCCGCCTTTAGACGTGTCCAATAAAAGTACTATGACGCCAATTAATTTTCCAAAAACCCTGAAAGCATTGGAAGTACCGATATTTCCACTTCCGAACTTTCTAATGTCTTCATGTTTTATTGATTTACCAAGGATATATGAAAATGGAATGGAACCGATGAGGTAAGCAATTAAAATAAATACGAATTTCCACATTTTTAAACCTCCAAAATTGTTTAAATTATACCAAAAAATTCACAAAAAATAAAGAAAAAATTTGTTAAATTTGATATAATAAACTCTAGGGAACAAGAAGGAGTTCGAAATATGAGTGCACCAAGTTATGATTACAATGCCAAATCACTACAAATTTTGGAAGGTCTGGAAGCCGTCAGAAAACGTCCGGGAATGTACGTTGGTTCAACTGACAGTCGAGGCCTTCATCATTTAGTATGGGAAGTAATAGACAACTCTATAGATGAAGTGCTTGCCGGGTACGGGAAGAACATCAAAGTCGAAATCAAAGAGGACAATTCAATAGTTGTCATTGATGATGGCAGGGGGATGCCCGTAGACATGCATGAATCAGGTGTGAATGGTGTCGAACTCATCTTCACCAAACTCCATGCCGGAGGTAAATTCTCTTCCGACGGCGCTTATAAAGTGTCGGGCGGACTACATGGTGTCGGCGCTTCCGTCGTTAACGCCTTGTCGGAGTTTCTTGAAGTAACCGTCCACAAGGACGGACTCATGTATCAGATGCGTTTTGAAAATGGTGGTAAGAAAGTCAAGGACCTGATTGTCATAGGTGAAACCAAGAAAAGCGGAACCGAAGTCTGGTTCAAACCCGATCAATCGATTTTTTCTACAACTTTATTCAATTTCCAGATTGTGGAAGAAAGAGTCAGGGAAAGCGCGTTCTTGATCAAAGGATTAAGGATGCAATTGATAGATTACCGCTCAAAACAAAGAAGAGTTTTCATGTTCGACCACGGCATCAAAGAATATGTCGAATTTCTCGATAAAGCGAAATCTCCACTTCATCAGCCGGTATATATCATCGGCAAGCAAAACGGAATCGA
>CAYZPL010000169.1:0-2957 GCA_964480415.1 uncultured Candidatus Izemoplasmatales bacterium | reverse complement strand
ATATATACAGATTGAACAACGACAACGCCGTACCTCATAAATATATGAGGTCAAGACCGATCAAATCCTTTATTGAATTGATTTTCAGGTTGTTCCCGCATCAAGAACCGATAGGTCTCTATAGGATCGGAAACCCTGACAAAAGTTCGAATATCTACGTTACCGGAAATTTCGAACTGACAATCAGAAGAGTCGTGAAAGCTTTGAAGAACGAGGATTGCTGGTTGCTTGTCACAGATAGTAGAGGTATAAATATCTGGTGTTCGACAGAAGCTGGGCATTATGGAACCGCCAATATTATCGAAGCTATCGAAAAAACAAAACTCGCGGAAAAAGTGGATACACACAGGATAATATTGCCACAACTTGTATCGTCTAACCTGGATTTGAAGAAGATTAGAAAAGAAACAGGATTCACTGGTGTTTTCGGTCCCGTCAACATCAAGAGCATTGAAAAATTCCATGAAGATCCTGATGCGCTTTCAATCCGCAAAGTAACCTTCAATCTTAAGGAAAGAATCGAAGTATCTTTCGGCAGTCCAATCATACTGGTAATGGTACTATTGTCGATTTACAATTTCATCGGTCTGAAATACCTGCTTGTTATCTTGCCAATTATATATGCCATCAATCTGATTAGTGCGGTTATCTTTCCAACAATAAAAATAAAGAACATCTTCCTGAGAGCATTTGTCACGGGATCGGTCATCTTCATCTTGGCTTATACAATATTTATCCTGTCGGGTTTTGGACATCCATGGATTTATTGTCTGACAATAGCTCTGGGAATGAGTTATCTGACATTGGAATTCGAAGGCTGGTCACCTTTGATCAAGTTCAATTACGGTTATATAGAAACAGCTGAAATCAGTGTTGACGCCGATTTGTGCATCGGATGTAAAGAGTGTGTTTATGTCTGTCCTAAAAATGTTTTCAAAATGGAAGGACATAAAGCAATTGTGGTTGATCAATCGGAATGCGTGATGTGCAAATCATGTTTCCGTCAATGTCCGGTACACGCGGTGATACATTCCTTGGATGTTTGAACCAGAAATGCATAAATACAGATTCGGTATGCAATGTAGACAAGTAATACCATGGAACTACTGCAATTAAAGTATTTTGTGTCAATAGTACTAAATCGAATATTTAATTATAAAATAAAGTAGATGGCTTAAAGGAGAAACAACACATGATAATATATGGCAATAATGTCTTTCTGCGTTTTTTCGCGGAGTCTGACGCGAAAGCCCTACTAAAAATGCGGATCGACAACAAGAAATTCTTTCAAAAGCATTCACCACCTTTTGATAAAGATTACATCAAAATCGAAAATGTGAAACAGACAATAAAGAAATACGATGAACAAAGAGAAAAAGGCAACATGTATTTCTTTGGCATTTTTGAGCAGAACACCAAAGCGCTTGTCGGAGACATCTCGTTGTTCCAGGTAAAACGCGGACCATTACAGAGATGCTATGTCGGATATTCTATCGACAAGAAGCACAATGGAAAAGGTTATGCGACCGAAGCTGTCAAACTAGCTGTGGGATTCGCATTCGACGTTTTGGAACTCCATCGCATCGAAGCTGGAGCGATGCCTGAGAACATTGGTTCGATGAGAGTGCTTGAAAAAGCTGGATTTCTTAAAGAAGGTATTGAAAGAGAAGGTGTCAACATCAATGGCATATGGCGGGATCATCAAGTTTTTTCAATCCTCGAAAAAGATTATTTGGATAATCCGATATATAAAACACAAAAGGAGACAAAATCATGAATAAAAGAAAATTGATCCTTGATTGCGATCCTGGACACGACGATGCGATAGCCATCGTTCTGGCCGGAAAAAATCCGATGTTCGAATTACTTGGAATAACTGTCGTATCAGGCAATCAGACTTTGGAAAAAACCGGCAACAATGCTTTGAATCTTTGCCAGTATCTAGATCTTGATGTACCAGTATGTCTAGGTGCTTCCAGACCGATAATCAAAGAAAGCGAAGTCTGTGCCGAAATCCACGGAGAGACAGGTTTGGACGGATTCGATTTTCTGGAACTTGAGAAGAAATATGACAAGAGAAGCGCCGTTCAATTCATGATCCAGACCATTTTGAATGAACATGATAAGGTAACGATGGTGGCGACAGGACCTTTGACAAATCTAGCACTTGCGATCAGGTTGGAACCGAAGATACTTGAAAATATCGAAGAAGTCGTCCTAATGGGAGGCTCGTATACGAACGGAAACGTATCACCAGCCGCCGAATTCAACATCTATGTCGATCCAGAAGCTGCGCAGATTGTTTTCACTTCCGGACTAAAGGTCACAATGGTCGGACTAGATGTCACAAGAAAAGTCTTGGTTTTACCGGAAATAATCGAAAGAATGGAGAAAATCGGCAACAATGCGGCTAAGCTGTTTGCCAAACTGATGAAAGTGTATAATGCCAATCAAAAACACGTTTTCGGTCTCAACGGGGGACCGTTGCATGATCCGGTGACAATTGCTTATCTAATCGACCAAAGTTTATTGGAAATAAAACATGTTCATTGTGATATCGATATCTCACACGGTTCAAGTTACGGACGAACCAATTGCGATATGCCGGACTATCAGCATCAGGAGAAGAATACGTTTGTCGCAACCGACATCGACGTGAAAAGGTTCTGGGACATCATCGAGAACGGAATCAGAAATTATCAATAAAAGAGAGAACCTGTTGGACAAAACAGGTTTTTTTATTAGCACATATAGAAAATAACGAAGAAATTCATTATAATCTAATTATATTGAATCGTTAAGGGGTGGAAGATATGCAAAATGAAATTCTGGAAAAACAACCTTTGCTTGATAAGTATGGACACCTTATTAATCCCGGGTATGCTAAGCGTCAACTTTGGGAGTACAACAGGAAAGCGATCAAGGCCAACAGGTTCCGTATCAAAGAATGGGACTAT
>CAYZPL010000168.1:0-2991 GCA_964480415.1 uncultured Candidatus Izemoplasmatales bacterium | reverse complement strand
GTTTTTCTGTTGTGGCCCAAACCATCAAAAACTCCTACATAGATTAGCGATTCTATGACATTGATGTTAATGTCCCTGGCTCTGGAAACGAAGTCGATGAAACTGGTCACCGGTTTCTCCTCCTGGATGTCCATTATGCCTTGCGCAGCTTTGGGACCGACGTTTCTGATACCTTTGTAGGGGTATCTCAGATTTCCTTTTTCAAAACGGTATTCAACCCCTGACAAATTGATTCTCGGAGGCAGAATCTTGATACCTAAACTTTGGCATTCCATTTTGTATTTTCTTGTGCCTGAAATGGATCCGATCTGCGAATTGAGCAGAATTGACATAAAATTTGCCGAGTGATTCGCTTTCAGATATGCCATCCAGTATGCGACGAGAGCATAAGCGACCGCATGGCTTTTATTGAAACCGTAGTTGGCGAATTTGACAATGTAGTCGTACACTTCATTCGCAAGTTTCTCGGAATAACCTTGCTTTTTGGCTCCACTAACGAAACGTTCGCGTTCATATACCAACGTGCTTTTTTTCTTTTTGGATACAGCTCTTCTAAGAACATCAGCTTCTCCCAAAGAGTATCCGGCGATCACGTTTGCGATCTTCATTATCTGTTCCTGATAAACGATGATTCCGTTTGTCGACTTCAGGATTGGTTTCAATGCCAAATCCAGATATTCGACAACTTCTTCTTTGTTTCTTCGCTTCAGATATGTCGGTATGTTTTCCATCGGACCTGGTCTATAAAGCGAGATACAGGTAGCTATGTCCTCGAAATTCTGAATTTGCATCTGGTTTATCAGTTTCATCATGCCTTTTGATTCAAGTTGGAAAATACCGTATGTCCTGACATCCCTAAGGAGTTCGAACGTCTTCTTGTCATCAAGAGGGATTTTATATATGTTTATATCTTTCCCTTCAGTGTCTTTGACCAGCTTAAGTGTATCAGCGATCATCGAAAGATTTCTGATGCCCAGAAAATCGAATTTGAGCAATCCGAGTCTTTCCAGATCCGTAGCTTCGTATTGGGTTTGATACATGCCTAAAAGCCCTTGTTGGATCGGCGAGTGTTCGATTATCGATTCTCCGGTTATGATGATGCCGGCCGCATGAGTCGACGTGTGTCTGCAGAGACCATTGAGTTTTTCGGCGACTGAAATCAACTCGTTGATTTCCGGGTTGTTCATGAAATATGAGTATTTCTTCGGGTATTCCTTACGGAAACTTTCGATTGAATTGTCGGCTTCGGAAATGTTCTTGGTAAGTTCGTCGATCACTGTATTGTTTGTATTCAGAATCCTTCCGACATCCCTGATGGCGGATTTGCCTTGGAAAGTCCCGAAGGTGATTATCGAAACGACTCTGTCCTTCCCGTATTTCTCATAGACGTATCTGATGATTTCGTCACGTTTGTCATCAGGAAAGTCGATGTCGATATCCGGCATCGTAATTCTCTCCGGATTAAGAAAACGCTCGAAATAGAGATCGAATTCAATCGGATCGACATCCACGATGCCAAGCGCATAAGCTACCAAAGAACCTGCGGATGATCCTCTCCCCGGACCGATGATGATATTTTTCTTTTTTGCGTAAAGAATGAAATCCCATACTATCAGGAAATAATCCTCATAGCCCATCTCCTTGATTATGCCCAGTTCGAAATCCAATCTGTCTTTGTAGATTTTATAGTTTTCTTTATCATAGATGTTTTTCTGTTGGAGTCTTCTTACGACCCCTTTTCCGGCAAGCTCCGATAATTTATCGAATACGTTGCCTTTAGCAAGCGGATATTTTGGTAGATAAGTCTTAGAAAAATCGATCTGTACATTACATCCGTCTATCATCTGTTTTGTGTTTTCAATCGCTTTATGATATTGGGAGTACTCCTTTTCCAAGGCCGACGCGTCTCTCAAATAGGCATATGATTCGTGTTCGCCGAACAAGCCTTCTTCTTCAGAGACGGTTTCTCCAAGTATTTTTTTTAGGATATCAGAAGCCTTTTTATCGGTTTTATCATAATACATGACATTGTTTACAACTACAACTTTGCCGAGAGCATCGAGCAGCGGGGCTATTTTGGCCTCAACCGCATAATCGTTCAGATCAAGACCGATATAGATGTCCTGAAAAGTCTCATGCAATTTATCGACAAGCATTTTGGCTTCCAAAATTTTTCCGTTGAAAAGATGGTCCGCCAATGATCCTTTTTTTGACAGAACTATCGCTATTAAGTTGCTTGCATATCTCTTGATCTCTTCCAGCAAAAAAAACTCTTGACTTACCAAGAGATATGAACTTATTTTTATTAAGTTCTTATACCCGACCTCATCTTTGGCATAAAGGATGAGGTTCTGTTCGGTGTTGGAATCGATCTTGACCACAAGTTCCAGACCGAGAAGCGGTTTGATGTTTTCCGCAAGACATTTCTGGTAGAATTTCAGTATGCCGTGCATACGATTGAAATCCGCCAAACCCAGCGTCTTATATCCTCGCTTCTTGGCTACATCTATAAGTTTGTCAAAATCGATCAAGCTGCCGTTCATCGAGTATGTACTTTGGACATACAAGCTGAAATCCATCATATTATTCACCAAAAACATTATAACATATAGGAGCTGAAATGACTATTTCTTACGTAAAATTAAGTACACTCCGATTCCAATCACAAAGTATGATCCATATTTGAATTCACTACCGATTTTAAAGCTCGGTTTGTTCATTGTCTCGGTATCGGAAACGATGAGAAAGTTATACTCTTGGATCACGCTGTTTCCATAGAACAATTTCAAATCATAATTCCCGGGTTCTTCGACGAATACCGTTCCGCTCACCCTGTCCCCGTTCAATTCCGCATTCCCGAAAATTGATAATTCGACGTTTGTATACTCCCCTTGATCCTCAACTCCGGATATGAACGGTTTTATGTCAAAACTCACCGTTTTTTCGTATCCGTTTACTCCCTGGACAATAAGCTGATACGGTCCGGGAGAA
>CAYZPL010000167.1:0-2998 GCA_964480415.1 uncultured Candidatus Izemoplasmatales bacterium | reverse complement strand
CAATATAGACAATGCTTACCACTATATCAGATTGGCGGGGGATTATAAGGATGAATGATCTTATGGAACTTGCCAAGACTTTGGTTAGGGATAGATTGGAGAAGGAGACCACGGGACATGACTATCATCATGCCATGAGAGTTTACGACATGGCGATGTATCTTTCAATCGGCAAGGAAGTCGATGAGATAGTCGTCGGTTTGACGGCTTTGTTACACGACCTTGAAGACGAGAAGATCACCCATGAAAAAGGGATTGTATCACGATTTCTAAAGGAGAACAAAGTAACTGAATCCAGAAGCGAACAAATAATTGATATCATAAAAAACATGTCTTTCAGGGATCATTTGGAAGGCAGACAAGTCGAAACATTGGAAGGAAAGATAGTTCAGGATGCAGACCGGCTTGACGCCCTTGGTGCCATCGGTATCGCCAGATGCTTTTCCTATGGTGGACACAAGAACAGAATGATCTACGACAATGATACCGGTGATGATACGAGTGTCGCACATTTTTATAAAAAACTGTTTCTTTTACCGGATTTGATGAATTTGGAAGAATCAAGAAAAATCGCGGAAGAACGTGTCATCTTCATGCAGGCATTTTTAGATAAGTTTTACGAGGAGTGGAACATATGAAAGAATACTCGATTCTTGAACTGCAGGAATTATTGAAAAATGGCAAACTTACCTCAGTCGAGCTTTGCCAGATGTATATCGACGAAATCGCGAGAATCGACCAGGACGGCCCGAAACTCAATTCGATAGCCGAGATCAATCCTGATGTAATAGAAATTGCAAAGTCATTAGACAAAGAAAGAAAAGCAACCGGCCCGAGAAGTCTCATGCACGGGATACCGGTGGTTTTGAAAGACAATATCAATACCAAGGACAAGATGCACACGTCCGCATCTTCTTTGGCGTTGGCGGATTTCTATGCTCCATATGAGGCAACAGTAGTGAAGAAGTTGCGCGAAGCAGGAGCGATAATCCTCGGGAAGGCCAACCTATCAGAATTCGCATATTTTATGAGTTATGATGATATGCCTTCGGGATATGGCAGTCGTTTCGGACAGGTCAAATGTCCATACAGCGACAAGATCGATCCTCTCGGATCATCTACGGGTTCGGCCGTCAGTGTCGCCAGCAATCTGACAACGGTCGCAATTGGCACCGAGACCAACGGCTCATTGACCGCACCTGCCCAAAACAACAGTATCGTATCGATGAAACCGACATTAGGTATGGTGTCGAGAACCGGTATCATTCCGATCTCGCATCTACAGGACACAGCCGGACCGATGGGAAGGAATGTCGAAGATGTCGCAATTCTGCTTGACGCTATTGTCGGCAAGGATGAATTAGACAACGCGACTGATCTGATTCCTGACTCCATTTCTTCGTTTTCCAGACATTACAAGGAACCGATTTCTGATTTAAGACTGGGATTCTTGATGTTCGACAACGGCGAATACGAGGAAGACGAAATCAAAATCATGCAAAAAGCGAAAGAAGTTCTGGAGCCGCTTGTAAAACACACAATTGATCTCAAACCGGAGGAAGCGGATTTTCCAAATCACAAAACCTTGGAATACGAATTCAAGGTTGACCTTAATTATTATTTCTCGACTGTCAAGGGACACACCCCGATAAACAGTCTCAAGGAATTGATCGAGTATAACAAACAGGATCCGGAAAACAGAATCAAATACGGTCAAAGCATCTTCGAGGCAGCGGAAGCGACATCGGGAACTTTGAAAGAACCCGAGTATATAAAGCTCAGAAAGGAACTGCTTGAGAAAGCAAACCTGATGAATGATCTGATGAAGGAGAGAGATCTTGACGTCATAGTCATGTGCAGAAGAACATCGCACGCTCCGATAGCGGGTAATCCAATCATTACCGTTCCTGCCAAGGCATTGACGGATGATTTGCCTAGAAGTGTATTTTTTGTAGCCCGTAATTTCGAGGATATTAAATGCATACAGGTTGCTTATCAGTATGAGAATGCGACCAAGTTCCGCATCCCACCGACTTTTAAATAACGCACTTGACAGTGCGTTTTTTTATTGCCTTCGCAATTAATCAATGTAGCGATGACCGGAGATATTTTTCAAAGCGTCGATAAAATTCCAATAATTTAGAAAAAAGAATTGTTGAAAGATTAGAATCACCCATTTGTTTTTTCTATATTCATTATTGTAATAGCAATTTTAGTATGTTATAATCTTTATTCGGGAGGAATGGAAAATGAAACAATTACTACGAGAAAAGGGCGCGATTTTCCTTGTATTTATACTTTTTTATTTAATGGTGGAAATAATAACCTTCAGATGGATCGGTTTTGACACTTTGCCAAATCACATCTTTCTGGATCTATTGGTAGTTTCTACTTTATCTTCGGTGATTTTGTTGATAAGACGCATACAGTGGGTCATAGTTTATCTGTCATTGATTTTTACTTTTGTTATGATCCTGTTTTTGGTGAACGCGACCATGTATAGTGTCTATTTCGATTTGTTCACCTTGCAGCAGCTGCAGCTGCTGGGAGAAGCAAGGGATGTTTTCGACTTCCAGTTTCTTTCTCTTACCAGCATCATAGTCGGCACCATCATCTCATTGTTGTATATATTCATCATGATCGTGATTTACAGGCATCTGAAGAAAAAACACATCAGGATGAGAAGATATTACCTGAGAGGCGGGTTTCTCTTCATAGTGGCAGTAGTATTGGTTTCGACATTCTTTTTCAGCAACAATCAGACATTCATCTCATATAACGCGGTTACAAATATCACGACTTTCAAACGATCAGCTTTGGAAGAATACGGTTTGATGGGATTCTACACGAAAGAGGCGGAGAACATCCTTATCGACGAACCTCAGGCAGCCAGTGCTGCCAGCTCCGACGGATTTGATGAGAATTTATCAAAGCCGACGGATTATTACGGATTGCTGAAGGGTATGAATGTGATCACGATCATGCTCGAGTCGGGGCA
>CAYZPL010000166.1:0-3000 GCA_964480415.1 uncultured Candidatus Izemoplasmatales bacterium | reverse complement strand
CGGCTACATCTCGATCACACCGCTTAAATTCGGCAATTCGACGGAACAAGGCTTACGCGAGTTGAGAAGCAAGGTGAACCGTAAATGAACAAAAAGAATATTCTAAGTCTCTTGGTATATGTCATTCCGGTTTTGACACTTTTTCTTCTGATCGTGTTTGTCATCGACAATCCGTTCGTACAGATATTGATTGCGTTAATCATCATGGTATATACCACGTTGTTTTCATATTATAGCCGTAAAAGAAGATAGGAAGTGTAATTCATGTTAAACAGAAGCATGCTTGATACCGTCAAGGAGGAAGCCACGTCTCAGACCATCATCGCAGCTACGAAATATGTAGGTGTCGACACAATCAAGGAGCTATACGATGAAGGTATCACAAACATTGGCGAAAATCGGGTCAAGGATTTCTTGGAGAAGTACGAAGTTCTCCATGATTTGGACATCAAGTGGCATTTCATCGGTCATCTACAATCAAAAAAAGTGAAGAAGGTCATCAACAAGATCGACTATCTTCATTCTTTAGACAGGGAAAATCTCGCCGAAGAAATACAGAAATACAGATCATTGCCGCTAAAGTGTTTCGTCGAGGTAAATATCTCAGAAGAAGCTTCAAAATACGGACTAAATCCGGAAGATGTCGTTTCATTTTGCCAAACCATGACAAAGTATGATAGAATAAATATAATCGGACTTATGGGCATGGCCGAACTGACCGATGATGAAGATACGATCAAAAGTCAATTCACGAAGCTTCTTGATCTGCGTGAAGAGATAAAAATCGCTTTACCTCATTCCGATATCGAAGCATTGTCGATGGGAATGTCGAATGATTATAAGATAGCGATCGGATGCGGAGCCACCCATTTGAGGATTGGTTCGATTCTGTTCAGAAACGAGGAATGATTATGGGATTGTTTTCAAAAAGCAAAAAGATCGAGAACACTGATGTCGATTTCGACGATATCAAGTTTTTCCGCGTCACCGATTCCAAAGGGATCTACGATTATGCAGAACTTGTCATGCATCGTTATCCAATCGTGCTCAATTTCACAGATTGCCTGATTTCCGAAGCCAATGAGGTACTTATGTTTGTCAGCGGAGTTCTTTATGCATGTGACGGCGAGATCGTCAAGATCCAGGACAAAATCTATGTCATGGCACAGAAATCTGATCTGAACGGGCCGACTTTGACCAAATTCATCAACGACTACAAGAAAAAATAGGAGAATTTTTATGCAAGTTGTACTTTACTACATATATTATGTTTTACAGGTATATTTCTACATACTGTTAATCTATGTCATTTTGACATGGACACCGATTGTGAATTCCGAATTCGGCAGATTTCTGAAAAAGATCACAGATCCATTCCTGAGTATTTTCAGGGGTTGGTTGGTCATCGGCATGTTCGATTTCACACCGATGATCGGTTTGCTTCTATACCAGTTTCTTCTGCAGATTCTGGGAAGATATATCTAAACATGAATTTTTTGTGAAATTTCTTGAAAAAAACAGGGATTTCGTATATAATCTATGAGAAATCATTGATTGGGACAAGATGACTATTTCCGATTAATCCAGAGAACCCGTGTCAGGTGGAAACGGGTATAAAGAAATGGTTGTTATCACCCAGGAGTGAACCACGGAAACAAGTAGGTGGTTTCGTATGTCGGCGTTAACGATTTAAGAGCCGGTTTCTTTTGGACCGGAACTAAGGTGGTACCGCGATCTAATCGTCCTTAATTGTGACGATTTTTTATTTTTTTAGGAGGTAATTATGGAGAAGAAGAGTTTCAAGGATACGCTTTTAATGCCTGAGACGGATTTCCCGATGCGAGGGAATCTCGGGAATAAGGAGCCAGGTATCCAGGAAAAATGGCACGAAGACAATTTATACGAAGAAGTTATGAAAAAGAACGAAAACAGAAGGCTTTATGTTCTGCATGACGGCCCGCCGTATGCGAACGGTTCGATTCACGCCGGCACGGCGATGAACAAAGTCCTCAAGGATTTCGTCATCAGATACAAGAACATGTCCGGTTTCAAAGCGCCTTACATACCAGGATGGGACACCCACGGTTTACCGATCGAGAACGCGCTTTCGAAAGATCGGAAAGTCAATCGCAAGACCATGGACCTGGTCGCTTTTCGTGAGTTATGCAAAAACTACGCTTTGGAACAGGTATCAATCCAGAGGACCCAGTTCAAGCGTCTGGGAGTTCTGGGACAATGGGAGAAACCTTATATGACTCTTGATGAGAAGTATGAAGCTTCACAGGTGAGAGTATTCGGAAAGATGGTCGAAAAGGGACTGATCTACAAAGGTTTGAAACCGGTGTACTGGTCTCCTTCCAGCGAAACAGCCTTGGCGGAAGCGGAAATCGAATATCACGATATATCCTCGCCGTCGATCTATGTGGCGATGCCTGCGGTAGACACACTTGGAAAACTGCCACGAAACACATCGTTTCTGATCTGGACGACAACCCCTTGGACAATTCCGGCAAACCTGGCAATTACAGTTGGTCCGGATATCGAATATGCACTGGTCAAAGTCGGCAGCGAAAACTACCTCATCGGCAAAGAGCGTCTTGAAGCACTTACAGAAGCGTTAAAATGGGAAAATCCCAAAGTTGTCCAGAACATCTTCGGATGGGAACTGGAAAACATGACATACAAACATCCTCTATATGAAAGGATCTCACCGATCATTCTCGGAGAACACGTGACGATGGAAGATGGTACAGGACTAGTCCATACTGCACCGGGACATGGTGAAGACGACTTCATCGTGGGCCAGAAATATGGTCTTGACGTATATTGTCCTGTCGATTCCAAAGGCGTGATGATGCCTGAGGCTGGTGAAAGATTCGCCGGACTTTTCGTTGACGACTGCAATCTGGAAGTCATCAAAGCTCTTGATGAACTCGGAGTCTTGCTGAACATTCGAAATCGTCCATAGCTACCCGCATGACTGGCGTACCAAAAAACCGG
>CAYZPL010000165.1:0-3018 GCA_964480415.1 uncultured Candidatus Izemoplasmatales bacterium | reverse complement strand
AGGGATATCGAAAAGGATCAGTACGACTACCTAACTTTCCATTATGCGAACTATTACGATGTGCTCGACAGGATTTTCAAAAACTACAAAACACCTAAGAACAAAATCCTTTATTTGAACGTCAACGATATGTTCGAGGATGGAGAGTTCACGAACATCATCGAAAAAATCGAGGAAAGGCACAGAATCAACCAAGCAATAGAAGCAGAATGAAATGAAATCGATATTCCCTTTCAGGGGGAATATTTTTTTATGAAAATAAAAATTGATTATTTTCGGGAAATTGCTGAATTATCACGAGAAACCTGTTATAATAAAGTCAGAAAGTTTTAAGGAGTGTTTTTATGAATATCTTGATCGCTTACGACAGCTATTTCGGAAATACTCAACAAGTGGCTGCTTATTATAAGAAAGAATTGGAGACGGAACATTTCGTCACTTTGATGAATGTGAAGGAAATCGTCAAAGCCAACATCGAGCAATTCGAAATATTGGTTCTCGGTTCGCCGACACGTGCTTTCAACATGTCTCCAAATGTTAAAAATCTGATAAAGAACAAACAATTCGTGTTCGAGAAGAAACACGCCTTCGTGTTCGACACAAGATCTTTCATCAAAGAAGGAGAACTCAGGTTCCTGGTGAAAATGATGAAATGGTTCGGCTTCGCTGCCGAGAAGATGGAGAAACAACTCGTCAAAAGAGGCGCTGACATTATCATGCCGCACAAATATTACTACGTTCTTGATAAGGACGGACCACTTGAACTCGGCATTCAGGACAAGATCACAAAAGATTGCAAAGAACTAAAACGAAAGATAAAGGAACTAGCTTAATCAGCCAGTTCCATTTTTTATGAATATTAGAATAGATGAACCGAAAGGAAGATCACCGCGAGCAGGCTTGCGATCAAACTGACGACCGTGATCTGCGTATTGATCGACGGACCGGCGGTATCCTTGAACGGATCACCAACGGTATCACCGACAACTGCAGCCTTGTGGGCCGGGCTGCCTTTGCCTCCGTGGTTTCCCGCTTCGATATATTTCTTGCTGTTGTCCCAAAGTCCACCGCTGTTTGACATGTAAAGTGCAAGAAGCAAACCGGAAACGATATTACCTGCTAAGAAACCGCCGATAGCGTAAACACCACCGATGAGACCAACGAAGATAGTGATGACGATAGCGAAAAGCCCAGCCGGAATCAATTCTCTGATCGCGCCGTTGGCAGCGATCGTGATACACTTATCGGATTCAGGCATAACACCTTCCTTACCTTCAAGTAATCCCGGGATCTCTCGAAACTGACGATGGATCTCCTCGACCATTCTTTCGGCGTTCCGGGTGACTCCAAGCATAAGCAGTGCCGAGAACACGGCCGGTACCGCCGCTCCGATTAATAGCCCGAAGAAAACCGCAGGATTCATGATATCGAAATTCTCGATAATTTCCATTCCGTTTACACCAGCAGCTGAATTGACTTCGGAAATGAATGCGCCTAGAAGTGAAATAACCGTAAGTCCCGCCGCTCCGATCGCGAAGCCTTTCGTGACTGCCTTTACGGTATTGCCGGCAGAATCGAGCTCATCGGTTATCTTGATCACATCTTCACCGAGTCCGCCCATCTCCGCCAGACCTCTAGCGTTGTCAACGATCGGTCCGTACGCGTCGTTGGAAATCACCATACCGACGATGGAAAGCATACCGACCGCCGCCATTGAGATACCGAACATCGCGTAACCTTCACCGATGTCTTTGGTAATCGTATAGGCTATGAAAGCCGAAAGTGCGATGCCGATCATCGCTGGAAGCACTGACAGAAATCCGTAAGAAGTACCGGAGATGATTGTCAGAGCCGGTCCCGATTCACTGGCTTTGGCGACTTGTCTTACCGGTTTCTTTTTATCATTTGTGAAATAATCCGTAGTGATACCGATGATGACTCCGACCGCGAGACCGACGATGGCCGCAAGATAGATGCGCCAATTATAAGAGAATATCAAAGTTGCCAAACCTGTCAGTACCGTGAAAATACCTGTGGTAATATATGTGGATAGATTGAGTGCTCTTGTCGGATTTCCGTGTTTTCCCATTCTGGCGAAAACGATCCCCAAAATCGATGAAAGCAGTCCGATGGCACCGAAGACGAAGACCAAAGAAACATTGTCAGAACCTGTCACTTTGTCGATTGCGGAAGCCATTACCAGAGCCGCAGCCATCGAAGCGACATGCGAATCGAAGAGGTCAGCACCCATTCCGGCTACATCACCGACGTTGTCACCGACGTTGTCGGCGATCACGGCTGGGTTCCTCGGATCATCTTCAGGGATACCGAGTTCGACCTTGCCGACGAGATCGGCACTGATATCAGCTGTCTTCGTATAGATACCGCCACCGGCTTTGGCGAACAGAGCCAAAGAAGAAGCACCGAAACTGAAACCTAAAAGCATTGTGGCATTGTTGGTTAAAAAGAACACCAATGAAATTCCCAGCAGACTGCCGCCGACGACGGCCATACCCATCACGGCGCCACCTCGGAACCCAAGCAAGAAGCTCTGTTTGATGCCTTTTGTGGCTGCCTCCGCTGTTTTCTTGTTGGCGATGGTCGCCACCATGATACCGATCTTGCCGGCGAAAGCACTGAAGATGGTACCGAACAGATAGGCAAAAGCAATCGTGAAGTTATCGATAAGTTTTCCCGACCATACCGGTACGGGCAAGAATATGAAGATAAGCACAGCCATGACCAAAGCGAACTTGGCCAGAACTATGTATTCGTTTTTTAGAAACGTATTGGCACCGCTCTTGATCAGTTCGGCGATCCGATTGATCTTCTCATTGTCGCTTTTCTGATTGCGAACCCAAATAAAAAGTTGCCCGGCCATTAAAAAAGCGGCTAGAGCGACTACCACGCTGAAAATAAAAGCAAAAATACTCATATATGAAACCATCCCTTCCTTTTTCTATGTTAGATTTTAACATTTACCTTTGAACAATTCAATAATTTTAGTAAAATCAAATA
>CAYZPL010000164.1:0-3039 GCA_964480415.1 uncultured Candidatus Izemoplasmatales bacterium | reverse complement strand
TCCTGATTTGACCTTTTTCTCTTGCAAGGCTAAATGTAATGACAAAATCTGATCTACTTGCCCGATATGTCCGTAATCTTCGAGATAAATTGTCTGATTTTCATTTAGTCCTAGAGTTTCTAAAATGTGTTTATGACCCGATCTCTTAATATGAAGTATGGCTAAATAATCAATGTCATTTCTTTCCAAACCTGATTTCTCCAGAGCCCTGTCAATACAAGTCAACCAGTTAGTCAGCGAAACTTCATTAAGCCTATCTTTCATTTTCTTTGGTTCCATTAATCTTAATGATTTTTTCGCTTCTTCTAAGTTTTCATGAGTTATCGGAACGGCTGTTCCTCCGATTTTGACACCGGCAGTTCTTGATAAAGAACCGTCTGCGATAATATGTGAAGCAAGCAACAAGTTCTTGTCGTGATTCTTTTTTAATATTATGGCGCCGGCGCCGGCCCCGAGATTATACATCATCGACATATCCTTATCGGTATAATCGACAAAATCGCAGTTTCTGTAGCCGCCGACAACCATGACGATATTGATCTCATCGTCAGCTACCAACATGTCTTTCGCCATTTTCATAGCCGAAACCGTTGTGCAGCAACGATTGGCCACGTCAATGCCCCATGCATTGGTGGCGCCTATTTTGTCTTGAATATATAAAGCAGAAGTTGTCAAAGGGTATTCTTTCCATTCTTCGCCAACACAAAGAATGACATCAATATCCAAAGGATCAATTCCTGTGTTTTTTAATGCATCAAGAGCCGCCTTGACTCCCATTTCCTGTGTACCGTCATTTTCTCCAGGCAAAAGTTTCGATTTGATTCCAAGCTTTTCATAGACCGCTTCTTCCGTCCAATAGCCTTTTGTCAATTCACTTATTTCTTTGGCGCTGATTTTATTATCAGGTAAATATATTCCCGTTCCGACGATACCGACTAATGGTTTATTCATAAAATCCCATCTTTCTATATAATATGATTAAAGCCTCATGCCTCCGTCAGCCTGGATTGTCTGGCCGGTGATGTATGAAGAGTCCTCACTTGCTAAAAACAAAGCGACTTTGGCGATCTCTTCTGGTTGTCCAAGACGTTTTAACATTGTCATTTGAGCAAATTGGTCAAGCAGATCTTGTGGCACAGTCTTCACGATATCTGTAAGACAATAACCAGGTGCAATGGCGTTGACTCTTACTGGCACGCCTTTTCTTGCGAATTCCTTTGCCCAAGTCTTTGTAAGACCGATAATGCCAGCTTTAGTCGCTGCATAATTGGCTTGCCCGATGTTTCCGAATACGCCAACAACGGACGAAATGCTTATTATGGATCCTCCGCCTATGGTTTCCATATGCGGTCCTATATATCTGACTAGATTGAAAACGCCTTTAAGATTTACGTTGATTACCGCATCCCACATTTCATCGGTCATTTTTCTTGTCATCGAATCTCTTGTGATTCCTGCATTATTTACCAAAATATCTATATGACCATATTTTTCGACTGTTTCATCGAAAAACTTCTTGCAGCCTTCAACATCGGCCACATTCAATTTATAGTAATGGACGTTCTCCATCTGATATGTCATTTCTCCCATGTCGCAAGCGATAACAGTCGCTCCGTGACGTGCGAATTCCTTGGCGATTTCTCCGCCAATACCTTTGGCTGCGCCGGTTACTACAGCCACTTTATCTTTTAATTTCATCATTATTCCTACTTTCTCTTGATTATTATAGCGGTTCCCATGCCGCCACCTATACATAGGCTCGCAAGTCCTAGATGCAAATCTCTTTTTGCCATTTCATATAATAATGTGACGACGATTCTGTTCCCGGAAACCCCAACAGGATGTCCAAGAGCTATCGCTCCGCCGTTTACATTAGTAATTTTCATAATATCTTCGTATGCCACACCGTGTTCATTGGACAACTCTTTTACAACTCCAATCGATTGTGCCGCAAAAGCTTCGTTAAGTTCAATCAATTCGATATCGGATAATTTCATGCCGACACTGTTAAGCGTATTTCTTACCGCTGGCACCGGACCTAATCCCATATAATTAGGATCAACTCCGCCTTGTCCAACTCCGACAATTTCAGCCAATACAGGTAGGTTATATTTTTTAACCATTTCTTCACTTGCTACAACCATAAAAGAACAGCCGTCATTTATTCCCGAGGAGTTGCCGGCGGTAACTGACCCGTCTTTTTTGAATGCCGGTCTTAATTTTGACAATTTCTCCAAACTTGTTGTGCGATTTGGATATTCGTCCTTATCGAATACGACCACGCCTTTGCGTGTTTGAATCTCAATCGGAACAATTTCATCATCAAATCTGCCTGAATCCACAGAAGCAATCGCTTTTTTCTGTGAAGCCATCGAGAACTCATCTTGTTCTTCCCTGCTTATATCATGTTTCTCAACAATGTTTTCTGCAGTGATACCCATATGCATATTTCCAAATGCATCTGTTAATGCATCATAGATCATGTGATCCCTAACTTCAAAATTTCCGAATTTATTGCCGGATCTGGCCTTGTATGGAATCATATATGGTGTCTGGGACATTGCCTCTATGCCTGCAGCAACGACTAATTCGTCAAATCCAGATTGAATAGCGTTATAAGCATTCATGATTGCTTTCATTCCGCTACCGCAAACCATATTTAAAGAATAGGCTGGTACAGTTTCAGGGATACCTGATTTAATCGAAATCTGCCTAGCTATTCCCTGCCCTAAATCAGCAGGCAAAACATTACCTACTATGACTTCACTGATTTTGTCTTTTGGTAAATCCAGCTCATCCAGCAAGCTCTTAAGAACTTGAGAACCGAACTCAGACGGATGAACGTCGTTTAACGCTCCTAAAAAAGAGCCAATAGGACTTCTTTTAGCTCCAACTATAAATACTTTTTTACTCATTTTTACCTCCGAGTTTTACACAAATAATTATATGAATATATATTCATATTTTAACATAATTTTACTCAATAATATTTTTATTGTCAATCTTAAACCAGAGCGATTCCTTTTTCAGGCGCATCCC
>CAYZPL010000163.1:0-3047 GCA_964480415.1 uncultured Candidatus Izemoplasmatales bacterium | reverse complement strand
AGGCTTGTCGCGAGCTCCACATGATCTTTCGGTTCAAAGTCGAAAACCGGTTTCTCTTTATATGTGGATACGACTTGATTGTTCTCCTTGTCACCAGCCATGACATCATCATCCGGCAGATTAGGAAGTTTTAATAGAAAATCCTCGATTCTGGTCTCGACTATCTTCAGTTCCTCTTCGTCGGTCGTGATTGCGTTCTTTAAACTGTCTATTTCCGAGAACAACTCCTTTGTATCCCTTTTCTCACGCTTATAAAGCCCAATATCCTTGGACAGTTTGTTCCTTTTCGCTCTCACTTCTTCGATCTTGACAATCAAAGTGTTTCTCTTTTCCCTCAACGCGATCAATTCGGTGAAATCGACTTCAAAGCCTCTTTTCTTCAAAGCCGCTGCGACCAAATCCGGGTTTTTTACGATCATTTCGATGTTTAACATAGTTTCCTCCTAATAATAGAAAAGTCCTTTACAAAAAAATGTAAAGGACGAATTTTTTTCCGTGGTACCACCTTAATTCTAGTTTCACTAGCACTTGATGGCCTGTAACGTGGGACATACGGAGATTTTTGATCTCACTCCGAGGTAGACGGAATATCCACACTATCGGTTCGCACCAAACACCGACTCTCTTGAAGGTTTTTTATTCATTGTCCTCGTCTTAGTTTTATTATTAAATGTATTATATTTAATATATTGTTCAATGTCAAGATATTATTTGCATTTTCAGCCGATAATGGAGATTATCCCCGTTTTCGGAATGTTTTGTCATCCTAAAGCCTTTATCATGACTTCTTCGATCAGGTCGAAGGCGTGGTGGAATCCTTCCCTGTCGTTCAGGTTAGACAACATGATTATCTTCAGTTTCTGTTCAAGATAGACAGCGTTGATCGTTCTTACTCCCGGTCCGCCGCCTGTGTGGTAGACTTCTTTGAGATTCAAACCAAACATGTCGCCTTCAAATACGAACCATCCATATCCATAACCGGTCGTGTCGATGATCGGAATATATGCTTCCAGCATTTTCATAAGTGATAAATCGGAAATGATTCTGCCTGAGAAAAGTGCGTTGTCGAATTTATGCAAGTCTTGGATATTGCCAAAAAGCGCTCCGCCACCTCCGGCGATACGCATATCGATGAATTTCGCATTCTTGACTTCCTTATCGACCAAATCGTATCCGTTGGCTCTATCGCTAACGACATTCTGATAATAGTCAAAACCGAAACTGCTTATGCCCAGTGGGCTGAATATGGCTTTCTTCAAGTATTCGATATACTTCATGCCGGTTATCTTCTCGATGAAATATCCCAGAAGAAAATATCCGGAATTGGAATAGTCGTACTTCTCTCCGGGAACGAATTCAAGCGGTTTGTTCTTGAATTTGTCAATCAATGCCAGATTGACATCATTGGCTTTGAAAGCTTCGCTGAAATCACCCCAAAGGTCGAATCCCGCCAGACCCGATGTGTTCGACAGAATGTTGTGGATCGTTATCTTTTCACCGTTTGGAAAATCGGGCATGATATCCGACACCTTGGTCTCCAATGAAATTTTGCCCTCTTCCACGAGTTTAAGAATGGCTGTGGCGGTGATCGTCTTCGTGATTGAAGCCAATCTGAATTTCGTCTCGAGTTTATTTTGCACATGATGCTCGAAATCGGCATAGCCATATGCCTTCTCCATCACAATCTCGTCATTTAGTTCGACTAGTATCGTTCCGTTGTAATTGGTTTCTGCCAAAATGCCTTCTATCTTTTCAATTATTTCCCTGTTCAATTTGGTCTTCCTTTCGAATCCTTAATAATGTTTTTCGATATAATTCTTAATCTGTGAATAGTCTTCCAGTTTGTAATTCAATTCCTGACTGACGTACTTGGCGTATCTATTGAAGACTTCCAAAGCTTTAAGGAGCTTATCACGGATGTCCGGAAAGTCGCCTTTCGGTAAAAGACTCTTCAATTCTTCCATCTCGGATTTGTTCAGATAATCCGAAAAATATTTGTAGGATTTTCCGATGGTCTTCTTGAAATCCGTCTGGATGCCGACATAAAAAGCGATCATCTTGTAGAGCATGCTCATGAAATAATGCTCATACATCTCTCTGGAATAAATTAGTTCTTTTCTTTTTATACCTTTGGCGACATAAAGGCTGATCCAGTAAAATTCGTTGACTGTATGGCTGAACTCCATCTCTTCAGGTTTATGCATGACCATGAAACCGTCAGAGGATATCGATTCGAACCAACTGTAGTTATCCTTTTTCAAGATAACTTCCCTCGGTTCAAAATCCTTTTTCAAACGTTCCAGATTGTCTTTGTCATAAAGGTTAATGTCGAGCCTGTTTCCGTCTTCGTATTGGACTAGATATGTGAACGGCTGGTCGCTCGTGTAATCATACGGGTCGATATACCAGTCGGTCGGTTTCTGCATTACCAAAATGTCACCGAAATTCCTGAGCCAATCCTCGTTCGCGGTGAATTTTTTTATGTCTTTTACGATAATGATCAGATCATAATCCGACAACTCGTCGATCTTATGCTTGGAATAAACACGCGAGCCTTGTATGGCCAAGGCTCTGATATCATCATTGTCTTTGCAATAATCGATGAACATATCAAAAAATTCCATAATGCCTCCTTTAACTCAAGGCGTCCTGGATGGCGAAAAGAATCACCTTGGAACTATAAGTGGCTCCGGCGATCGAATCGACCTCCAGTGACTGCGCACTTATGACGCTGTCGATGATCGCTTCGGCGTCATCTCCCTTCCCGTTACGATGTTCCAAAATATCAATTGCGGTGATCTTGTGACCAGACACAGTCACGGTGAGTTTGACAGAAATCGGGAAAACTTCGTATTCGCCATAATAAACGCCGTCTTGCACCTGGCTAAGATTAACGTCCGCAACATACGCGATTTCAAGCTGTTCCAAATTGTCCTGGATACCGATGACTTCATATACGCAAAAAGCCGTTATCAGAACGATAACTGAAAACACGATCAGGTATATTATCTTCTTTTTGGTCATACAGTATCCCTCCAGCATCATTA
>CAYZPL010000162.1:0-3078 GCA_964480415.1 uncultured Candidatus Izemoplasmatales bacterium | reverse complement strand
ATGGGGATAGAATACGCAAAAAAGACTCTGTCATTTTCCTATATCTTCTATTTGCATCACGTTAAGTCAATCGTTTTGAAAAGACTCGGCAGGCAGAACGAAGCTGAAATAGAAGCAATTAAATGTATGTTTGTTGCAATATCACATGAAAATAAAGAGCACCTTGAAATAGTAAAGACAATTCTAAGTAAAAATTTTGATACTTTAAACTCCTTTGATTTTATTGAAAAACATAAAGCAGAGCTTCTTGATACATCAGAATAAAAAAACTCCAACCAATCCGGTTGGAGTTTTCATATATTATAATTCGTACATCTTCATCGCTTCTTGCAATGAAATCTTTTCCAGGTTGTGTTTAGCCGATCTGGCTCCTATTACAAATAATATTATGTAGATTGCAAGTGCTGAAATTCCCTGCCACCAAAAGAATTGCATAGGGAACTGCATATCGAACATTTTAGCCAACCATTGCTGGATAAGTTTGAAGGAATAGATTGCTATCGGAATAGTTATCAAAAAGATTACTCCTCCGTATATCCTATAACCTCCAAGTATCATCTTATCAATCTCTTTCTGGTTATATCCGAGAACCTTGAACAAGGAAATATTGTAGAAATTGTCTTCCACAGTCATAACGGTCAGGATGTAGATTATTATCGCACCGATGATTATCGATACTCCGATCATCATGTAGACCAGATCGTTCATCAGGCCATTCATGGCGCCAGCCTGATTGATGATGTCGGTGACTTTTATGACCGTATCGTAATTTGAAGCATTCAGTGCATCACCCGAATATACCGCATTGTGATAACTTGAAGTACCTGTCAATGTCTGGGACAAATCGCTGATGTTTACATATACCATCTTGTCTGAATAGAATTTGGCAATTCCTATGACCTTGACACTCATTGATTTGTCGCCGATTTGGATGTTGAGCGTGTCTCCTACATTGAAACCTTTGCTTAAGTGCGCAGCTTCTGAAATCACCGCACCTTGGTTGAGATCGGATGTAATCAGTTTGTTATGGGTGTCGTAAAGTGGAATCATGTTGGAGTCAGGCTGGATTCCGAACAGTGTCAGATCCTGGTTGTTGACGGATGTATTAGGAATCTCGATCACACCCTCCGCATTGGCTGGAACCGGACATGCCGTTCCATAATCACAGTATGCGATGTAATTGAAATTAGTTTGATCGTAGTAATCGTAGAGGACTCTTTGGTAGATACCGGTCATTGAGAAACTGAGTAGTATCAGATAAGCCGCAAAGAACATTCCCACTATATATACAAACAGTTTAATAACGCTTCTGTAAAGCAAAAGATTCTGCAGTTTCCCTGTTATTTTAAGACCTTTGAAGAATCTTCCCATTTCCTTTGTGAGGAAGTTTGCATTCGAGTTGATTTCCGGGTTCAATAGCGTCACAGGTTTCTGTTTCAAAAGCCTTCTGATTATTACGAAACTGAGGGTGGTGATGAATGTGAACGGTAACGCAATTGCAATGATGATAGTCTTTAATGATTGCTGGATCGGTTGACTAGGCAACAGGTAGAAATTTAGGAACAGCTGTTTAAGCGGCTCCGCAAAATAGATGCCAAGAAAATATCCTATCAAGATCGCAGGCAAAGCCATGATCATGATCAGAAACAGATAAGGTCTCGCAATCTGATTGTTCGTGTAGCCCATCGATTTCAAGATGCCGATCGGACCTCTTTGCGAATGTAACACCCTTGAGACCATGATGCCGACAATCATCAAACCCATCGATGCGATCAAAAGACTCATGAAGATGCTTTCGGCTCTTCCGCCCCTGATATCGGAATAGATACCGCCGCTTCTGAGATTGTTCCTAGTAAGCGTTATGTTGGAAACAAAATTCAAACTGGTCTGCGTTGGCAACTTATCGATAACTTTTGTTTTGAAAGTTGCCGCGTCGATTCCGTGATAGACGCCACCGATTTCAAAAGATACCGTCTCGGGTATGTTATTGAACTGGGTATCTGTTACTAATGCGAATGTCTGGGAACTGTTGTCGATGATCAGTTGTTTTCCAAAAACTGCCAGATTATAATCAGGAAAAAGCACGAATCCCGTAATCGTATAATTTGTGCCTTTGACATTGAAATTATCACCTATTTTTAGGTTGTTGTCTTTGGCGAATGTCTGGCTTATCGCGATCTGATTGTCATTAACCGGCTCCGTCCCCGCTGATAAATATGTCTTGTCGACAACAGACATGCCTTTCAAAAACAAAACCCTATAAGCATTGTCATTGGTCGTGAAATAGACGTTTTTCGATTCCCTGACCTCAAGATCCATATTCACGTCGGGATAAGCCGCTTTTATCGTGGATATCCGATTGTCCAAAATACCGTAGTAACAAGTCTCGTCAATGCTTTTGACTCCGGATACCGTCAAAGGCCAATTGGAAGGATTCATTGCGCCCAAAGTGGATTGACAATTGTTTTCGACATAGGTTTGATCGGCAGGCATCAGGCCGTCATACATACCGATTGAGAAATCCTCCTGGTTCGTCGCGGTGAAGAACTTTTCGGCAGGCACGAGGATGCCTTCGATGCTGTAATCCATAACTGTATAGATGAAACTGCTTAAAATGATGATGATGCCTAAAAGTAATAGTTGGAGATAACGTTTTTGCAGCGTTCTTAACGCGTTCTTGAATAACATAGCATTAGCCCCAAACTATTTCTTTGGCCAGTTTCTTGTTTTTATTCGTTATTATATCGACGATTCTCCCACTATTCAATTTGACAATTCTATCGGCAATCACACTGATGCTGGTATTATGTGTGATCAATACAACTGTTGTTTTGTATTCTTTGTTCAGTTTTTGGATGACACCCAGAATCTCTTTGGCGTTATCTTCATCCAAAGCTCCCGTAGGTTCATCGCAGAACATTATTTTCGGGTTCTTGACTATCGCTCTGGCGATTGATACACGTTGTTGTTCGCCTCCCGACAGTTGGAAAGGATACTTGTCGATGTTCGGTGTCAGTCCCACTTCTTCGATTATCGCTTTAACTTCGAATGGCGAGATGCTGACTTCGCTGCCAACTT
>CAYZPL010000161.1:0-3080 GCA_964480415.1 uncultured Candidatus Izemoplasmatales bacterium | reverse complement strand
TGTTCATTCTGTATATATCTGTATGTCTGAAATCCATAATCAGCAACAGGATAAACAATAAACCTGATACAATGAATTTGACAGTGAAATAAAGCAGATAGTTAGCTAATACGAATCCGTTAAACACGGTCTCGAAAATCGTCAAAGCTATCAAGAATGACAACAGAATCAAAAGCGCACGATTCTTGAATTCGATGAATCCCTTCGCGAAAATCAAATCGACCATGAAGTATGCGACAACAGAAAGAAAAATGCCGTAGTACACTCCAGTCGATAAAGAGTTCTGAAGTGATATCAGACTATTTGCAAAAAGATCATAAAAACGTCCGCTAAAAACCAGCGCAAAGATAAGAACCATGCCTAAAGTCTTAGTTTTCCGATACATTTTTTCCATATCCGTGATATCTCCTTTTTGGTTCACATGTTGTATCTAGTAGGTATTTTACTCTATTTGTTACCAGACTAGAGGACCCCTTAATTCAATTTTACCACAAAGAAAACAAGCTGACCAAAGTTTCTAAGATGTAACGCAATAAAAAAGAAAACCGAATCCGTAAAGATACGATTTTTTATTATCTATTTATCGATGTTCGGCAGATTCTTTACGAAAACAAGAAAGTCTTCATAATCTCCTTCGTAATCCGCATGGAATTCCAGATTCTTTTCATTGAGAAGACAATCGGTCATAAGAAATGTCTTTATTCCCAACCTGCCTGCGGTGAGGTCGTCTGAGACGTCATTGCCTACCATCAGGCATTCATCCGGCTGTTTTCCGACTTTTCCCAACACTTCCTGATAGAATTCGATGAAAGGTTTGGAATAGGTGTTGTCTTCAAAAGATGAGATATATGAAAACCAATTCGGATCCATGCCAGCCCATTCCAGACGATGGATGTTGGCATGATACGGGAACAGCGGATTCGTCGCCACCACTAGAGTATAGCCTTTATCAAGCAGAATCTTCACAGCCTCGATCATTTCCTGAGACTTGTGTGTCGAAGCCTGGACGTTACTGAAAAGCGAATCATAATAGGATGTGAAATGATCTTTGTACTTCTCGATATCGCCGTCAATCAAACCTGCGAAATGTTCCATGAATATTTCTTCATTGGTTCTGCCGTCGTTGGTCTTGATCATGACCTCAGTTGCCTCAAGAACATTTTGAGCCAATTTCTTCGGATCTGTCCAACCGTTGAAATGTATTCCCATGTTGTAAAAATATAGTTTCATGAAATGGTTAATGTCCATCGGCAACAAGGTGCCGTCCAAATCAAACAAAATTGTATTGAGCATTTTATCTCCCTCTGCGACTAAGTCACTAAAATCATTGTAACATAAAATCCCTGTTTTTCCTTTAGCAATAGTTATTGGTCTATAAAAAAAACGCTCACAAGAGCGTTTTTGAAATAATCATATAACGATACTCATTCTTTATGTTTCTGTGCTTTCTTATCTTTTCGCCTTGATCGATAATCTTTAATGAAAAATGCCCCGGCTCCTTTGAGCGCAGACCAGAACGGCGTCATTCTTCTTCTCGCTTTCAGATAGATATGAATTATTATCAAGGTTATCATCAAGAAGAAAGCGGCGAGAAAGAATATCACTGATAACTTGTTCTCCACGAACATGGCTTCCGCAAACAGCGCAATGGTCGTAGTATATCTTACCCACTGGACATTCGGTGGCGAAGGAAGTTCAACCAGAGTCAAAGTATCTGGTGCCGTAACTTTGGCGACCAGATAATGATAGAAACTGTCGGTGCTTAAAAGCTCGGCTCCGCCCCCACCGCTGATGACATATCTCACACCATCCTTGGTGAAATCCAGATAACTGTGAATATGGGATTCATAAACGGTGTCGACGTTGTATGTGGTCATTAATGTTTCAAAACGTTCCGCTTCCGCAGTCGTTCTGAAACCATGTGCATAAATCATGTTGTCGGCATAGGTATCAAGTACACTTTCGATATTGCCTCCGGTCTGGTTTGCCTGATTGATATAGGTTTGGATATCGTTAGGTTCGAGATTCGGTCTTGGGTCAGTTGCCGGTATGTGTGAAACCACGAAGATATCTTTGCCGGAAGATTTTTGAAGGTCGGATTCCAACCAAGTGTATTGTTCTTCCGTGATAGCTTGTTCTTCCGCATAACCTCTTGAACTGTCAAGGAAGATGAAATGGTTGTTACCAAAATCGAATGAATAATATGCCGGGCCGTAGAGTTTTGTATAAAGCGCTCTACCTTCACCGCGAATATCATGATTTCCCAAAGTCATCAACAAAGTCGTGGAGATATTATCTATCATATGGTCGTATATCCTGTATTGATTCGGTTTTCCGCTATAAACCAGGTCTCCATTGTTAATGACGAAAATCGGATCCGCTGCGTTGATCTGATTGATTATTGTCTGGAAAGTCTCATAGCCGTCTCTACTATCCCCCAGCACGATGAATTTGTCGGAATCCTGGATAGTCGGATTGCTTGGAACTATCTGATAAGTCGATCCCGCGCCGATTGTTACCAGAAAAGACAAAGTGTTGACAGCGGTTTGTATGGGAGTTGGTGAAATGACAGTATTAGCTTCGAAATATGCCGGATTGACATTCTCCAGATGGATTGGCAAATTTACCTCGTTTGAACTTGTGTTGCTAAAAACAAGTTTCGGCAAAGGAGACAAAGCCCTTATGACAAGACTATCAATGTTGTTGTCTTTTTGAATGCCTTTGACGAATGCATTCGTTACAGACACTTCGACTCCGTTCCATGTATATGTGGAAATATTGTCGTTCGGATCATAATTCAACGGGATCGATGTGAAATTCCTATTGATATTGTAATCATGTTCGGCATTGTATATAAACAAGACCGTTCCCAGAACAAGACATAGGAGAAGCGACATAATCGTATATCTAATTATTTTATGTATTTTCCTATCCACTGAATCATCCCCTATTCGGTGCTTTTCAGACATTTTATCAAGGTGAAAATATTATAACATAAATGAAGTGCACTTTCTGTAGCTCGCCATAAAAAAAGCTTATTTCCTTATGAAATAAACTCTTATCGATAAATGGTCGAGATG
>CAYZPL010000160.1:0-3085 GCA_964480415.1 uncultured Candidatus Izemoplasmatales bacterium | reverse complement strand
GTGCCAATGTGCGGAGTTCCACATCATGCGGCCAATATCTATTTGGAAAAACTTGTCGAAAAAGGATACAAGGTAGCCGTTGTCGAACAGGTCGAGGACCCGAAACTGGCTCAAGGAATCGTCAAAAGAGATGTGATCAAATTAGTCACTCCGGGAACGATCATCGAAGATGGAACCATCGACCAGAAAGACAACAATTACATCGTCGCCGTATCCGAAACCAAAGAAGGATTCATCCTCGCTTTTTCGGATTTGTCGACAGGAGAGAATTTCTTGGAGAAAGTTCCGAACGACATCAGCATCCTTTTCAACGAGATCTTGAATCTCAATGTCAAGGAAGTCGTCATTGGTTCCAACCTCAAGAACAAACTGATCAAGCATTATCTTAATGAATACCAGTTGACGATATCTTTTAGCGATGAGGACAAACTGCCTAGTTATTACAGAAATCTTGTGAACGAGATCTACGACAAGGACTTGCTCGCGGCATTCGCTAAGCTCGTAAACTATCTGGAGAAAACGCAAAGGAAAGAACTGATGCATCTGCAGAAGGTCCAGGTGTTCGAATCGAATTCCTATCTAAGGATCGACAACAATTCGAAGAAGAATCTGGAACTTACGGAAACATACAGAAGGCAGTCCAAGACTTCGACGCTTTTCTGGCTGCTCGACAAATGCAATACGGCCATGGGCTCCAGATATCTGAAACAAAGCATATTGCGGCCGCTGCTTGACAGAACGAGAATTGAAAAACGTTATTCACTCGTGGAATCGCTCAACAATAATTTTATCAATCGCAGCGACCTGAAGGAACAATTGAAAGAAGTATACGACCTAGAGAGAATCGTCGGTAGGATATCCTTTGGTAATGTGAATGCCAAAGACATGGTCAACCTGAAAAGAAGTCTCATGACCGTTCCGAAAATGAAAGATCTGCTTAAAGGTCTTGAAAATGACTTCGCAGATGAAATGGCGGGAAACATCCCGAATCTGGAAGATCTTGCCAATCTTATCGATAGAGCAATAATCGACAATCCACCGCTATCCATAAAGGAAGGCAATTTCATCAAATCAGGATACAACTTACAATTAGACGAGATCAGAGACATCACCAAGAATACCAAGTTATGGCTCGAGGACTTTGTCGAAAAGGAAAGAGAAAGAACCGGTATTAACCGCTTGAAAGTCGGTTACAACCGCGTTTTCGGATATTATATTGAAGTAACCAAAGGTCAACTTGACCTGGTCAAAGATGAATTCGGATACGAAAGGAAACAGACGTTGACGAATTCGGAGAGATTCATAACCCAGGAACTTAAAGAAAAGGAAACTTTGATTCTCAATTCCGAAGAATCGAAGATAGAAATCGAATACGAGCTTTTTCAGGAGCTTAGAGATGTCGCAAAGGAAAAAACCGTGGAATTGCAAGAACTTGCAAGAGTTTTAGCGGAACTTGACATGCTTATCGCATTCTCCGTCGTTTCGATGAACAACCGCTACATCAAACCGGAACTGATCGAAGAAAAAGTTATCGACATCATCGACGGAAGACATCCGGTCGTTGAAGCTATTTCCGGTGAGATATTCGTTGCGAACTCGCTCCATATGGCGAAAGGTGATCAGATCCTTTTGATAACCGGACCGAACATGAGCGGTAAATCGACGTATATGCGACAATTGGCGATGATCATCATCATGGCCCAGATCGGCTGTTTCGTACCGGCCAAGTCTGCAAAATTGCCGTTATTCGATCAGATATTCACGAGAATCGGCGCCAGTGACGATCTGACCACCGGAAAGTCGACATTCATGGTCGAGATGCTGGAAGTCAATTATGCCTTGCAGAACGCCACAGAGGATTCCTTGATACTGTTTGATGAAATCGGTAGAGGGACTGCGACTTACGATGGCATGGCTTTGGCGCAGGCGATCATCGAGTACTCTCATCACAAGATCAACTGCAAAATCCTCTTCTCGACGCATTATCATGAACTTACCTATCTTGAAGATGATTTGGAAGCATTGCACAATGTCCATGTGAAGGCCAATGAAGAAAACGGCGACATCGTCTTCTTGCATAAAGTCGAAGACGGTCCGACCGACAGAAGTTATGGTATCCATGTGGCTAAACTTGCAAAACTGCCTAGAACATTGATAAACAGGGCCACGAAGATTCTCGAGGAACTGGAACAGAATCACGGTTACAACGTCATCAAACCTCAGACCGTCGATCTCTTCAACTACGAAGAGATGATCGCTACCACAGAAACGGAAGATGAAAAATACAAATCGATCATCGAACAGATGAAAGCGATAGATATCGAAAACATCACGCCGATGAATGCCATGAACATTCTCGCGGATATATTGGAAGAACTGAAAAAAATCAAGTAAGGAAAGATTATGGGTAAAATCAAAAGGCTAGACCCGGTCATAGCCAATAAGATCGCCGCCGGCGAAGTGATTGAGAAACTGGGTAATGTGGTCAAGGAACTTGTGGAAAATTCGATAGATGCCTCAGCCGACAGAATCGACGTCGAACTGAAAGACTCCGGCTTGCAATTGATCAGAGTCACGGACAACTGTTCAGGTATGGAACTAGACGATGCGTTGCTTGCTTTTTAACGTCATGCGACCTCGAAGATAAGCACTGTCAAAGACCTTTTCAGCATCAATTCTTTAGGATTCAGAGGCGAGGCTTTGCCTTCGATAGCTTCCATAGCCAGGGTCGAACTCACAACAAGTGTGGGGAAAACTGGTAGAAGAATCGTCTACGATAACGGAGTTCTGATTGAAAACGGGCAGACTTCCGCAAATAAGGGCACACAGGTCTCTGTTTCGAGACTTTTCTACAGCACGCCCGCCAGATTCAAATATCTGAAATCACCGCAATATGAACTTGCGGTAATCGTCGCCATGGTCCATAATTTCGCATTATCTTTTCCCGAGATATCCTTCAGGCTTTTGAATCACGACAAATTGCTTTTCGTATCGCATGGAAACAATTCCGTCCTTGACATAATGGCGAACATCTACGGGATCGATGTCGCGAGATCGCTTGTGGTTTTCTCAGGACAGAACCGGG
>CAYZPL010000159.1:0-3086 GCA_964480415.1 uncultured Candidatus Izemoplasmatales bacterium | reverse complement strand
GGAAAAGAGACATCGTATTTTTCTGTTGAAGATATGGAAAACTATCGAAAGAAATATGTTGCTTTCGTTTTTCAAAATTATAATCTCATCGATTCTTACACTGTACTTCAAAATGTAGAAGCACCTCTGATCTTGTCAGGGTATCCTAAGGAGAAGATAAAAAAACGGGCTTTGGAAATAATCAGACGAGTTGGGTTGGAAGACCATATACATCATAAGGCGACTAGGCTTTCTGGTGGGCAGAAACAAAGAGTTGTAATCGCTAGAGCTTTAGCAAAAGATTGCCCGATAATCGCTGCAGATGAACCGACAGGTAATCTTGATTCCGAATCCGCAAAGGAAATCATCAAATTACTTCATGAGATTTCAAAAGACAAATTGGTGATTGTTGTAACTCACGATTTCAATCAAGTAAAAGAACATGCGACAAGGAAAATAAGAATATATGACGGTGAAATAGTTGAGGATAGAATTATTTCCAAGGTGGATAAAGCCGATTTGCCGGAAATAGCAGATAAAGATTATAAAATTAAATTCAAAGAATTTCTTAAATTCGCATTTAGGAATCTTTTAGCAGTCCCAAAAAAATCTCTATTAATGTTGGTGGTCTTTACCTTCTTCAGTATTTTCGTCGCATTTGCATATGGAGGTTATACAGTGTCGATGAATGAGTCGACAAGTAGTGCCAACAGCTTCTTTAGTAATACAAATCCGGATAGAATTGTCGTAAAGAAGGTTGACAACAGCAAATTCACAACGGAAGATTTCGGTAAAATCGAGGCTTTCAAAAGCAAATATAATACAATAGTTAATTTCGACTATGTACTGGATGCTTCCGGACAAGAAAATTTTTCGTCAAACGCAAGTTATGTGCTGAGTAGTTATCAATTAGCCTACATACCAATAGAATTGATTGAAAATTCTGATTTGGCTTATGGAACGATGCCTGTATCTTCGGACCAGATTGTTATTGCGCTAAATGATAAAGATTTACAAGATGCGGCTGATAATCTATTAGGGAAATCAATCTCTATGACAAGATACGGATATATTGGTGCAGGATCTGCAACAAACACATATACGGTTTCGGGACTAGTCGATAAAGCTAAACTTAATACCAACAGCAATAAATACTATACCGCATATGTCATTTTAACTGATGCCGGAATGGAAGAAATCAGAAAAGACCTGTATATAAATTTCACTAGTGATGCCTCATTTACGGGGTCTTACGACAACGGGACGAAAACAATCCTAGTAAATGAATCGTATAAATATGCCGGTAATATTTATCTAGATGATTCCTTAGGAAGCAATCAAATCGTCGAATCCATCAATCGTTCAAATGGTATTTGCGGCACTTTGGATTCGTGTGTCGCGCAGGGAGATATTTCGATAACGGATAGTTACCACCAGACAGATATCACGGGAGTTTCTTTGACCTACACATCTGCTTTCACTTCGTTTGGCGACATCTATGTAAGTCAAGATGTATATGATAAGATTTTTTATAATGATATCTATCAGGTAAGCGTTATGGCGAAATCGGATTTAGATGCAAGAAGCCTGCTTGCAAGCATAAGCAACATCAAAGATACTTCAGGTCAAGTTATATTTGATACGCTTTATCCATATGACTCGGCAGCAACCAGCGACTATGAAGCCATAGTTCTGATAGTGATGAATATCGGATTAATCGGATTGATTGTGGTCGTTCTTATAGGCTCGACCCTTATAACTTATGTGATTTTCAGATCAATCATAAATACCAAATTACATGATTATGCAATATTCAGAACCATTGGGGCGAATAAAAAGATTATCAAATACTTCATCTATCTGGAAAACTTCTATATAGTCATTGTGGCATATATCATTTTCTTAGTTGGAACGCTTTTCTTGCCGAATTCTATTACCGCAGATTCGGGGCTTTTGTATATGCTCAAAGTATTTAATTTCCAGAAATATCTGATATTTTTCATACTAGAATTGATTATGGCGTTTATCATCTCAAGCAGATATTGCAATAGGATTTTCAGTGAGTCGGTTAATAGAACCCTGAAAACCAATTTAGGATAAGGGGTGAATTGAAAATGATAGAACTATTTAGATTGAACAAGTATTTCAATAAGAACAAAGCCAATCAGATTCATGTCATAAACGACACCTCTTTAGGTTTCCCGGAAAAGGGTTTGGTAGCAATTACCGGACCTTCGGGCTGTGGCAAGACGACTTTGCTTAATGTTATCGGCGGATTGGACAGTTTCTCTTCGGGAGAAATATATTTTGAAGGCCATGAGATAAAGAAATATCGACCTTACGAATGGGATAGAATTAGAAATCGTTATGTTGGGTATATATTCCAAAATTACAATCTTGTGGATGACAAGACCGTCTTTGAGAATGTTGAGATGGCGCTTAATATGAGCGGGCTTTATGATAAAGCAAAGATCAAGGAAAGAATTGAATATGTTCTTTCGACAGTTGGTATGTATAATTATCGAAAGAGGAATGTGCAAGCTTTGTCCGGTGGGCAACAGCAGAGGGTTGCCATTGCCAGAGCTATAGCGAAGAATCCGAAAGTGGTTCTTGCAGACGAACCTACAGGTAATCTGGACGCGAAC
Source organism: uncultured Candidatus Izemoplasmatales bacterium (assembly GCA_964480415.1). Lineage (GTDB taxonomy): Bacteria > Bacillota_I > Bacilli_A > Izemoplasmatales > Hujiaoplasmataceae > CAYZPL01. The sequence goes on along the minus strand of CAYZPL010000159.1, from coordinate 462 downwards.
AACACGTTTGAAATCATGAGCATAATCAAGAAGATCTCCCAAACGTGTTTGGTAATTTTGGTCTCTCATGAAAAAGAATTAGTCAATTTTTATGCTGATAGAGTAATCGAGTTATCAGACGGAAAAGTAATAAACGATTACGAACATTCAGGAAATAGAACATTGAAACATGTGGACGAAAGAGACATATATCTCAAAGATTTGACACAAGATGACGACCTTAAAGAAAAAGGGATCGAACGTTATTACGACAAAGACAGAGATGATTCATTGTCAATGCAGATTATAGAACTAAAAGATTCCATCTATATCAAGGCGAAATCTACAAAAAAGATCAAATATCTCACTGATGATACTGAGATAAATCTGATTGATGATCATTACAAAGAAAGAAAAACTGAAGATTTGGACAATTACGATTTTGATATGGAGCAGTTTGGAGAAATAGAAGCTTCGTCAAAT
>CAYZPL010000158.1:0-3102 GCA_964480415.1 uncultured Candidatus Izemoplasmatales bacterium | reverse complement strand
AGCCAGGAGATTCAAGATAACGATGCTGATGAGCGCGAACTGAATCGTTCTAATGAAATTGAATATATATAAGTGATCAGTGAAGATCTTCGCATAATTGGTAAATCCTATGTAATTTATGTTTTCGTAGGTGAAACTCCAATCTGTCAATGACAGATAAATACCGAAGAAAAACGGATAGATTACAATAATCAGAAATGCCATAAGTGCAGGAAGAAGGAAATACATGAATACTCGATCGTCCTGTGCCTTTTTCGACGCTCCGACAACATGATTGTCGAAATATCTGATCATCTCATCGTCGCCTTTATAAGGGTGATGGTTTGTCAAATATTCAAAAAATAGCAGTATGCCAGGATCATCGTCATCATGAAGATCTCTTCGATAACGTTTGAATTTATGATGGTCTTTTTTAGGAGCCTTTCTGTTGGAGTGCAAGATTTTTGCGCACCATGGCAGGAAATGATTCTGGATCGCACCATAAACCGCCAGTACAAGATTAGAGATAATTTTTATAATAAATCTTATAGGTACGTAGATGAAATCCAAGAAGATTGCGGCGAATATCACAAAGATCGTAAAAGGGATTTTGACGTAAAAAGGCATCTCTTCCTTTTCTGATACGATCACATGCTGATCTATGAATAGCAGAATTCTGGATCTGCCTTTATAGTGGTTAGTTGCCCCAAGAAATCTAAGGAAACGGACGAATCCTGATTCTTCATGTTCTCCTTTTCTCCGAAAAAGGCTACCAATTCCCAAAAGCAGATGAGCAAAGCCCTTTACAAACAATCTTAAAGGTACGTAGATGAAATAGATCAAGAACGCAGCTATGAACATCAAAATACCAAATGGTATTTTCAGATAGAAAGCCATAGTTTTGTAATCTATGGGCTTTTTCGGTTGCGGTACATTATTTTCCATTTTCACTCTCCAAATCAATAAAATATTTGTTTATCAGATAATCAGTGCCGAGAACATTGTTCTCATCGTCATAGAAATATCTTGGTATCGATACGGCGTTGTCTCTTTTCTCAGCGTTTAGCAGTTCCTCGATGGCGGCCAAATAGTTTTTTGCAGTAGCGTCCCAAGTGTATTTTTCCAGAACGCGCTTGATTCCCAGTTTCTGATACTTGTCATGGTTGTCCAAAACTTCATGCAAACCTCTGATGATATCTTCCTGATTGAGAATGTCAAGCAAAACTCCGTATTTTTGTCCGTTTTCTTCGAGGACTTCGCTGGGACCTCCGTACTTCGTTATGGCAACTGGCAGACCGGAGCTCATCGCTTCGATCGGTGCCAGGCCAAATGGTTCATGGAGGGCAGTCAAGGTGAAGATTGATTTCTTTTCTGCCATGAAGCGGTAGAAGGAAGCCAATTCTATCTGTGAATTGATGGATATGAAAGTTATTTTGCCTTTCAGATCCGCATCATCGATCACAGACATGATTTCGTCAAGGATTCGGATTTCATCAGGTTTAGCGAATGAATAATCCTCGAACGCGTTTTCGATCCCCCGGAGAGATATCGCAACATTGGTTTTTGCCTGCAGACTTTTGTCAGCGGCATATGCTTTGATTAAACCCAAATGGTTTTTCTTGTCATCGAGACGGCTCGCTAAAATGATATATGGGAGGTTGAGCCTGGTCTCTTGGATGTCTCTTTTGCAGATATCTCTGAATTTGCCAGAGTAATCTTTGTCGTAAGACTTTTGCCTAGTGGTAAAAGTCTCTATGTTGGCTCCCGGAGGCGCGATCATGAAATGGTTCTGTTTGCTTTCTGTTATATCTTTATACAATTTGTGGTTGTACTGGATATCTTGTTCCTGTTTTGTTGATACGAATATGAGATCTGCGAATCTCATCGTCGTTCTTTCAGCTTTTATCCTTTTTGAGAAACGGAATTTCTCATCAATTTCTTTGATATTTGCTTTCGTTGGCTTCAATTTATCAAGTTTTTGGGCCCCCAAAGAATGGCCTGTGAAAGAAAATGGTATCTGCAATTTGTCTTTTAACATCGCAGCGGCCAAACCGCCGTCACCATAATGACCGGTGATGAAATCTGGGAGTTGATTTTCTCTTTTGAAAAATTCGACGATGTTGTCGGTCCACTCGTTCAGGTGTTCCCAGAGTTGTTCCTTGGGAAGAAATTCTTTGCCACCACAAGGAAGTCTGACGATCCTAACATTTTCTATATCTGGATATGTGTCCAATTCTTCGTCAAAGACGTTAAGTTTTTCGTCTTTGAATCTTCTGGTTATGATATCGATCTTATGTCCTTTCTTAGACATTGCGATTGCGACCTCTTTGACGTATACCAATTGTCCACCGAAATCCGGATGTTCAGTCCAGAATGAATCATGTCTGTCGAAATTACCTTGAGGATTTAGAAAAACTATATACATAATTTACCTCTTTATACTAGCCTTTATTTCCGATAGAGACGGAAAATCAATATCCGCTCCAATTTTCTTCAAACTTTCTGCGCTGCATGCAAGGCCAATCTTGATGGATTCTAATATCGTTGAACCAGTAGCGAGGCCAGCATAAAGCCCGCACCAAAATGCATCTCCTGCACCTGTAGTATCAATTACTTGTTTGGCCAGTGAAGGCAGCGCGATGTCTTTGCCTTTGTATCTGGCGATAAGCCCATCCTTGCCAAGCGTCATAATTATTAGTTTGGCTCCTAGTTCCTCGTAAAGATTCAGATATTGATTAACTGACCTCTCTCCGAATATGCGGATTGAGTCGTCAAGACTAGGCTTTAGGATATCGACTTTTCCGATAATCTGTTTAAGCAAATTAAAACCGCTTGTGACTTCATCATCCAAAGCTGGATGATAATTCGGATCGAAACCGATGATTACATCTTGTTCGGAAGCAATGTCAATAGCGGCTAGTATTGTAGAACGGCTAGGTTCCCTTGAGATTGGCCAATAAGTAAAATGGAGTATTCTAGCATTTTTAATATCGTTAGCCAATTCATCGGAAAAATATATGTAATTATATGAACCACGGTGAAACTTTGGAGCAGGAGTACCTGTAGATTTTCCAATCTTAAAATTGGTCTTTAACTTGTTAGTTTTTTTTATGTTAGAATAAA
>CAYZPL010000157.1:0-3112 GCA_964480415.1 uncultured Candidatus Izemoplasmatales bacterium | reverse complement strand
TCACTTGATACTTTTCTTTGATACCTCTGATAATCTTTTCCAATTCTTCGGTTTCCTGATCATTAAGACCAGCGGCTGGTTCATCCAAGATAATCAATGTCGGATCACTCATCAAAGTACGGGCGATTTCGACTTTTTTCAAGATTCCATATGGTTGCCCCTTAACGAAGAAACCCTGTAGATGGTCAATACCGAGGAAACTCAATATTTCCATGGCTTTGCTTCTCATTTGCGTTTCTTCCCGGCGAACCTTCCTCGTATGGAATATGTGGGATATTATTCCCGTTCTATATAGGTGATGCGCTCCTATTAGCAAATTGTCCATTATGCTTAAATCGGTAACGAGTTCTACATTTTGGAATGTTCTCGCCAATCCATGATTCACGACATCGGTAACTTTTACATTTCTTAGGTCGACCTGGTCTTTACCCTTAGGTGTAAAGAGTATGTCGCCTTCATATTCTTTATAAAACTGTGTTACGCAATTGAAAACTGTGGTTTTTCCTGCGCCATTCGGTCCGATAAGTCCGACCGTTTCGCCTTGATAGATTGAAATGCTCAGATTGTCCACAGCCTTCAATCCGCCAAAATACATGCTTAAGTTTTCCATAACCAAGATCGGTGTTTTAGGATTCATCTTGTGGCACCTCTCTTTTTATCTTGTATTTTCTCCATTTTGCTTTTATTGAGTACCCTACGTATCCTAAACCGTTCGGGTAGAAGATTATCACGATGATAATCAGTATACCGCTAAAGATATAGCCAACATCTCCAAATATATTTTGTAGGATAAGCGTTGGTACACCATATATGATTATTGCGCCGATAAAGGTACCGTAGATTGATTTGAAACCACCGACGACGACCATGGCGATTATAATAAGACTTACATTCAGGTTCCATTCGCTTGTTGTGACACTCTGAAAATATAGTGAGTATAGAATGCCTCCCATAGCCGCAAACAAAGATGCGGTTATAAAAGCGATTAAACGATATCTAAGCAAACTGATGCCCATAGCTTGAGCAGCATGTTCGCTTCTGCTCATTGCCATCAATGCTCTTCCAGTCTTGCTATGTATGATGTTATGCATGATTATCATGATAATGACCATGGCTACGGTTAGAATCAAAAATAATATTGATCTGTCCCATTGTTTTATCATGGATAAATCCCAAAATCCGAACAGACGAATCGTTCCAATCTGAATTGCATTCCCGCCGAAAATCGGAACCGTGGTGAATATCTGCAAGAATATCTCGCCGACAAACAATGTTGCGATCGCAAGATAAATGCCATCCACCTTCAAAGAGAATAGTCCTATCACTCCTCCGATTATCGCAGTAGCGACCAGAACTATAAGAACAGCTACCTCAAACGGAAAGCCACGGGTAAGGAATATTCCCATCGTTAGAGCTCCGAATCCAACGAATCCCGCTGTTCCAAGCGATATCAGACCGCTGAAACCTAGTAACAGGTTGAGTCCAAGTGCAACAACGGTATATATCGCAATGTATGCGAAAGTACTCATGACCCCGAATTTGATGACTCCCAAATGCGGAAGAAACGCTATAACACCGTACACCAAACCGAACACAATATATGAATATTTAGTTAACAAATTTTTTGTATTTTTTGACATGGTCCCACCTATACTTTCTTAGTTGGCCGTTTGCCAAAAAGGCCAAATGGTTTGAAATATAGAAATACCAGTATCAACATGTACACAATTACATTGCCCCAAATATCGGAAATATAAAATTGAGTTAAGTTTCTTGATAATGCAATTATATAAGCACCGACCACAGGCCCGTAGAATGTGGAAAATCCGCCTAGAGTCGCCGCAAAAAAGGCGCTTACTTGTACTGTCAATAACATATTTGCTTGAACTCCGACTCTTGGTGCCACGAATATGGCCGCCAGAGTACCGAAGACTGCTGCGGTTGCCCATGAAATCATTGTCACACGTTTTGTCGGAACACCCATAAGTTTGGATGTTGTCTCACTGATTGAAGTCACTCTTGTCGCCAGTCCCCATTTTGTCTTCATGATAAATAGGAAAGATCCAATCATCAGAGCGATTGAAACAGCTATGACAAATATCGTGTTGTAAAACAATGTCGCACCACCAATATTGATTCTTTTGCTGGCATCAAAGAATCGAGGCAATTGCATTGTACTTATGCCGAATACATAAGGTAATATACCAACGAAAACCATGATGATACCAAGTGTTATTATTTGTTTCGATATTGGATTCACCTTTGATGCCGGTCTGATGATGAATGTGTCAATCAGAATTCCAATGAAGAATGCAGTTACAATAGAAAACAAGGATACAACCCATATGCTATAGCCATATTTAAGCAAGATAAACGCTGCAATAAATGCATTAAAAGTTCCTATGATTCCCTGTGCGAAATTTGTGGTTCTCGAAGTTCTGAATATCAGCACGATTCCCAATGCCGCAAGAGCGTAAACACTCCCTGTTTCCAAACTATTAAAGAGTATGTTTAGTAACGTATCCATTTTATCCCCACCTTATTATGTTGGCTGCCCAGACATATCCGATACCAGCCGCCAACATGCATATTACTGATCCGGGTTTGACTTTCTTTTCTTGCAAAGCGAGGTGAAGTGACAATATTTGATCAATCTGACCGATATGGCCATAATCTTCTAGATAAATGGTCTGATCTTCATTCAATCCCAAAGCTTCAAGAATTTGTCTGTGTCCGGATCTCTTAATATGTAGTATTGCCAAATAATCTATATCTTTTCTTTCAAGCCCCGCTTTTTCAAGCGAACTGTCGATACATGTAAACCAATTTGTCAGAGATACTTCATTCAACCTGGTTTTCATCTTTACCGGATCCATAAGCCTTAAGGATTTTCTGGATTCTTCAAGATTCTCGTGAGTAATTGGAACTTCTGTACCACCTATCTCGACTCCTGCGGTCCTTGACAAAGAACCGTCCGCAATGATATGACTTGCGAGCAACAGATTCTTGTTGTAGTTTTTCTTTAATATTATCGCACCGGCTCCGGCTCCCAAATTGTACATCATCGACATATCCTTATCAGTATAGTCGACAAAATCGCAATTTCTGTAAC
>CAYZPL010000156.1:0-3160 GCA_964480415.1 uncultured Candidatus Izemoplasmatales bacterium | reverse complement strand
GTCACAGGCCATCAGAAAGATTTCTACAGATTGATGGACAAATACGTTCCCAATTACCGGGCAAGGATGAAAGAACTTCAGAAAAAAACCAGAGAATACGAGGTGTGAAATGCCGTTTCTTCCAATCGATAGACAGGAAATGGAATTATCGGGTATACTAGTACCCGATTTTATTCTTGTTAGCGGTGACGCATATTGCGATCATCCGTCTTTCGGTGTAGCTATAATCAGTAGGATTCTGGAAAGACACGGCTACTCGGTATGCATTCTTTCGCAGCCTGATGTCGGAAATCCCGAAGCATTTCTTGAATTTGGAAAACCACGACTCGCGTGGTTGGTGACTTCCGGAAATATCGATTCAATGGTCAATCATTACACAGTTGCCAAAAGAAAAAGAAGAGTCGATAGTTACACTCCCGGAGGCAAAATGGGCAAGCGGCCCGATCGCGCGACCATAGTGTATTCCCGGATCATAAGAAAACTGGACAACAAAGCCAATATCATTTTAGGCGGTGTGGAAGCTTCCCTGAGAAGACTCGCGCACTACGACTATTGGGACGATGCCGTCAGGAAAAGCGTTCTCATCGATTCCGAAGCCAATCTTCTGGTATACGGAATGGGAGAACTGGCGATTGTCGACATCGCCGACAATCTTGCATCCGGCCTTAAAGCCACTGATCTGTCATATATTTCCGGGACTGTCTATAAAACAAATAAAATAGAATATCTGCCCGATGACACGATATTCCTACCTTCCTTCAAAGATATCAGAGAATCAAAAGAAGCTTATGCGAAATCTTTCCTGATACAATATCAGAACATGGATGATATAAGAGCCAAAACTCTTGTGGAGAAATATGACGAGACCTATGTCGTCCAGAACAAACCGATGCGAACTATCACCCGTTTCGAGATGGACGAGATCTATGACTTGTCTTATATGCGGGCTGCACATCCGAAACTGGAAAAGCAGGGACACATCAAGGCGATGGACGAGATAAAATTCAGTCTGACTGTGAATAGAGGATGTTTCGGAAACTGCGCTTTCTGCGCATTGGCATCCCATCAGGGAAGGAAGATCCAGTCGCGTTCCAAAGGTTCGATAATCAAAGAAGCCCATAAGATAATCCAAGACAAGGATTTCAAGGGGTACATCCACGATGTCGGAGGACCCACAGCGAATTTCTACAATCCGGCTTGTGAATATCAGCTGGAACACGGTGTCTGCCAGAACAAGGATTGTCTCGGGGACGAACCATGCCGGAATCTTGTCGTCGATCATAAGGAATATCTCGAGATTTTGAGGGAACTGAGAAAGCTTGACGGTGTCAAGAAGGTATTCGTCCGTTCCGGAATCAGATATGATTATGTCATGTATGATAAAGACGACGAATTTTTCAGGGAACTTGTCAGATACCATGTCTCGGGACAACTCAAGGTTGCGCCTGAACATGTGAGTCCAACCGTCTTGAAATATATGGGCAAGCCACGTGTGGAACTGTATGACCGTTTTGTCAAAAAATATGAAGCCCTGAACAGACAATACGGAAAAAACCAGTATTTAGTGCCATATCTAATGAGTTCGCATCCGGGATCGACTTTGAGGGACGCGGTCATTTTGGCTGAATACATCAGGGATATGAACTACAATCCCGAACAGGTACAGGATTTCTATCCGACGCCGCACACAATGGCTACCTCGATGTACTACACTGGAATAGATCCATTGACGATGAAGAAAGTTTACGTGCCCAAATCACCTCATGAGAAGGCTTTACAAAGAGCATTGATCCAATATAGAAATCCGAAAAACTACAATCTCGTATTGGAGGCTTTGGAAAAAACAGGGAGGATGGATCTGGTCGGTTTTGATAGAAAAAGTTTGATCAAACCCAAGATTTTCTCCAAACATAAAAATAGTCAAAGAAAAAAATAAATAGTCCTTTTCCTTGTTTTTACGTAATTTTAGGTGAAAACATATAAAATCGCATGCAAAAAAAATGGACATTCATTTATTTTTTTTGTATAATAGGTATAGTATTTGGAGGAAATTCATGGTCGAGATTTTTTTAAGAAGAAAGTATTTTTATCCAGATGATTACAAAAAGACGGTATTTGACATTGATTTCCAAAAATTGTTTGATAATGATATCAAAACATTATTTTTTGATTTGGACAATACATTGATTCCTTATGATATTACTGAACCCAATCAGAAAATGGCAGAGCTTTTCGAGAAGGTCAAAGCTCTCGGCTTTTCTGTTTTTATCGTGTCCAACAATCGTAAGGAAAGAGTCAAGAAATTCGCTAACGAAGTCAAGTGCCGCTACGTATACAGCGCACAGAAACCTTTAAAGTCCGGATTCAAGAGAGCTTTAAAGAAGATCGGTTTTCCTCATCCTGAGAAGGTTTGCCTGATCGGCGACCAATTCATGACCGATGTTTTCGGAGGAAAACGGATGGGATTCCATGTGATCGTGGTGGACACGATCAAACGAAGCAGTGAAAAATGGTTCACCCGAATAAACAAACATTTGGAACACAGAATCCTGAAACGCCTGAAAAGGACGGACCTGGATTTCTACAATAGATTAAAATTATACGAAAAGAGGTAGATAGATGGCAGATTTGTATTGCAAAGGCTGCGGCGCTAAAATTCAAAATCAAGATAGCACATTGCCAGGATATGTCAGTGACAAGATTTTGGATGCTTTTAAGCCTGAAGACATTATCTGTCAAAGATGCTTCCGCATCAGGCATTACTCGGCGATATACCCTTACATGGTTTCCAACAATGATTATATGAATGTAGTGGAAAAAATCAAACAGGAAGACGCGTTGATAGTCAAGATCGTCGATATTTTCGATTTTTCCGGATCATTCATTCCGGCGGTAAAAAGGCTTACCGGAAACGAAGATGTGATACTTGTCGGAAACAAGATGGACTTGTTGCCGAAAAATGTAAAACCGAGAAGGATACTCAACTGGTTGAAATTGATGCTCAAAGAACAGGGCTTCACCGTTTTGGATTCGCTGCTGATTTCCGCAAAGTATGGTGATAATCTTGATGAGTTGATGGATCTCATTTATAAACACAAGGGCAAAAGAAACGTCTATATCGTCGGTTGTACCAACGTTGGTAAATCCAAACTTGTCAACC
>CAYZPL010000155.1:0-3165 GCA_964480415.1 uncultured Candidatus Izemoplasmatales bacterium | reverse complement strand
CCAATTTCGTGAAATCATAGTGATCTTTCATCACGATCAATTCTGTATGCCCGCCGGAAACAACCAACGCCAGTAGCGGAAATTCCATTTTATTGTCAATGTTGTTCGCATATATATGTCCAGCAATATGATGCACTCCCACAATCGGGATATTATAATTCAAACTGACAACTTTTGCGGCGTTGACACCTATCAACAACGAACCGATAAGCCCCGGCCCTTTTGTCACGGCGACCAGATCAATGTCTTTATATTCGATTTTTGCGTCTTTGACGGCTTTATCGAAGACATAGGTAATACCTTTGATATGTTCTCTCGAAGCTATCTCGGGAACAACTCCGCCGTATTCTTTATGGATATCTATCTGTGAAAGGACTACGTTGGATAAAACCATATTACCGTCTTTTACGATGCTTACGCTGGTCTCGTCACAACTTGTTTCCACTCCCATTACATACATATTATTCACTTCCAATTCTTGTATACATAAGCAAGGCGTCCTCGCCGTTGCTGTAGTAATTTCTTCGTATCGCGACTTCCTTGAAACCATACTTATGATATAGCCCGATTGCTATTTCGTTCGATGGTTTCACTTCCAGTGTCACTTCTCTGATCTCTTTACTTTTCAAGTAGTTCATCGTATGTTCAAGCAGATAATTCCCCAACCCTTTGTGCTGTTCCTTCGGAACAATATAGAAATTGTTTATCTGGGCTTTGTATTCATCAATCCAAAAGCTTATGAATCCGACAATCCTGTCGTCGTCTTCCATGATGAAGAAATCCGCCATCGGGTTGTTAAAAATCTCGTTTCTTAAAAAATCCTCACCTACAGATTCGCCAAAAACAATATCATCCATTTCCACGATGAAAGGAATATCCGCAAGATTCATATTTCTGATATTGATGCTCATTTGGATTCCCTGTTTCTTTCGGCTTCCGTCTTTTGTAGATAATTAGGAGTAAGGCCGTTGATATCCGACACTTTTGTCAAAAGTTCAGAATGGATGATTTTTGTGATTTCCGGATTCCCCGATGTGATTACCTGGAAAGGTTGTGTCAATCCGCTCTCAAAATCATTGATATTTTCCAAAACATCACCGACAACTTTTTCCAGAATGTTATTATTGTTATGGTAAAGTGCCATGAACGCATTTCCCCTTCTGGCATCTATCAAAGGTAACACATATTCCGCTTTTGACGAACTCGCCATAAGTGCCAAAGAAGATACCGAATAAACATCGATATCATTAAGATATCCGATCATTTTGGCTACGGTGACACCGATTCTGACTCCGGTGTAGCTTCCCGGACCGATTCCGACGATGACCTCTGTAAGGTCACGCAAACCGATCTTTTCTTCGTTCAGGATTTTTTCCAGGAAAGGGATAATCGTAACGGAATGGTTGTTTATGCCTTCTTCATATATGTGCGCTTTTTCTTCTCCATCCATTATCAGGCTCAAATATATATACTTAGTGGCAGTATCTATTACTAATATCTTTGATGATCTTTTCATACTTACCACTTCCTTTTACAACAACTTCTCTTCTTGTTTCGTCAATAAATTCGATTTTAATGCTGAGGATCTCATCCGGCAACATCTCCTTTATGAATTCATACCATTCGATTACGGCTATTCCGTCATCATATATGAATTCATCCAATTCATAATCGTAACCTGCATCTTCAAGACGGTAAACATCCATATGATATAAAGGCAAATCACCCTGATATATTTTCAGTATCGTGAAAGTTGGAGAATTGAGCGTGTCGTTGACTCCGATATATTTTGCCAAATATTTTGTGAAGGTCGTTTTTCCTGAACCAAGATCGCCAGTCAATCCGATTATCGCTCCTGGGAACAACAATCCGCCGATTATATCGGCTAGTTTTTTAGTATCTTCAAGTGAATTCAAAGTCAATTCAACGTCCAAAATAAATCTCTCCACTACTCAAAATATTATAGTAAAATTATACCATAAGATTCCAAAAACACTAATATTTTTCAAATTTAATTGCCAATTATGAATATGGATTTAATGCTTTTTAATACATATGTTATAATATGTGATAGTAAATACAGAAATGAAAAGGAGTTCCCTATGTTTCTAATAATCCATAATCCATTGTCAAATAATAGAAAATCGAAAAGAACTACCAGTAAAATGGTTAAATTTTTCAAGAAACAAGGTATTCCGTTTGTAATAAGATCGACACTTAAAATCGAAAATCTCAATACTTTTCTTGATAAAAACAAAAAGATCACCGACATCCTGTTTCTAGGCGGTGACGGTTCTATCAACTACCTCATCAACAGTGTGGATTTAACAAAAATACATCAGAATATCTATCTTGCAAAAAGCGGATCGGGAAACGACTTCCTGAGATCTTTGAAGAAGATCAAAACCGGTAACATCACAATTGGTGAAGCGAAAACCAATACAAAGACGACCAAATTCATTAACGGTTGTGGCATCGGAATCGATGCACTTGTTAGTCATTACGTCAACAACGACACGAGAAGGAACAAATTTTCTTATTTCGTCAACGTCTTCCGTTCCGTTATCAAGTATAAAAGAACCGAACTCGATGTGACTATCGATGGCAAGGAATACCATTTTAAAAAAGCTTATTTATTCGCCGTTCAGAACGGTAAATATTTCGGTGGTGGTATGAGAGTAACCCCGAAAGCGAATCTGACGGATGACAAATTCCAAATCTGTGTGGCTCACAATTTGAATAGTTTTCTCGTTCAAGTATTGTTCATATCAATTTATGTCGGATGGCATAAATACATCAAAAAGAGAGTTTCATTACTAGAAGGCAGGGAAATTCATGTAAAGGCAATCAACGACAAATACTTCCAAGCGGACGGCGAAGTATTGGAAAACGTCAATGAGATCACCATCAGAAAACTTGAATCTCGTGAACTTCATGCTTTTTCAAAAAAAGAATTCAAACACTATAAAGATAAGAAAGATCGTTGATAATCAACGATCTTTTTTTATTTGCCAGTAAGTTTTTTTCGCAATTCCTCATAACCCGGTTTACCAAGTAATGCGAACATGTTTTTCTTGTAAGCTTCCACTCCCGGTTGGTTGAAAGGATTGACTCCGAGGACATATCCGCTGATTCCGCATGCTAGTTCAAAGAAGTAAATCAAAT
>CAYZPL010000154.1:0-3178 GCA_964480415.1 uncultured Candidatus Izemoplasmatales bacterium | reverse complement strand
TTAGTTTGTCGATATAATATTTTTGATCGGAATCAAGGATCTGTTTTTTTGTCAGATAGTCACTGACTTCTTTTTCGGTTCTCTGTTTAAAGGTTGCGTAGTAAAGCACTTTCTGATATATCTTATCCTTGTTCGCCGCGTTTTGGAATTTTTGGAAATCTTCCGTGGACAAAACTTTCTCTTTGACCAATCTGAAGTCGACGATCAGATCGTCGGATACAACGTATTGGCTTTCCTTGTTTGTTTCATCCTTGATTACGACTTCATAACTTTTCCCTTTTTTCCTTAAAGAAAAAACCGTGTATAGTTTATTTGTCATTCTTGGCCTTTAGTCTAAGATACGCGGAGATGAAGTCGTCCAGATCTCCGTCCATCACTTTGTCACCGTTGCCGGTCTCGAAATTGGTTCGGTGGTCCTTGACCATCGTATAAGGATGAAATACATAGGATCTTATCTGTGAGCCGAATGCGTTAAGTTTGGTTTCATTGAAGGCATGCAGTTCCTCTTGCTGTTTCTCGAGTTCCAAATTGTACAACTTGCCTCTTAAGACACGCATCGCCGTTTCGCGGTTTTGGATCTGTGACCTTTCATTTTGGCAGGTAACGACGATATTGGTCGGCAAATGGGTGATCCTGACCGCCGAGTCGGTGGTGTTCACTCCCTGACCGCCTTTTCCGCTCGAACGATAGGTGTCGATTCTCAGATCTTTTTCGTCGATATCGATCTTTATCGTATCATCGATTTCCGGATAGACCTTGACCGATGCGAACGATGTATGTCTTCTGCTTGAGGAATCAAAAGGGGAGATTCTCACCAGACGATGGACTCCCGATTCAGCTTTCAGATGACCGTAGGCGTATTGTCCGCTGACGAGGATGGTGGCGGACTTCAGTCCGGCTTCATCGCCGTCGAGATAGTCAAGGATATCGACCTTGTAATCTTTCCTGTCGGCATACCTCAGATACATCCTGAACAGCATCTGCGCCCAATCCTGACTCTCGGTGCCGCCGGCTCCGGGATGGAATTCGATGATGGCGTTGAATTTGTCGTACGGCTTGTCGAGCAGTACTTTATTGGTTAGATTTTTGCTTTGTCTTCTGAATTGCTCGGCCAGCTGGTCGGTGTCATCCAAACTGATGGTGTCATCCTCTTCCGCCAATTCGATTGTCATCTCGATTGTCTCATAGATATCCACGATTTTTTCATAATCTTCAATGATGCCGTTATAGTCTTTGATTTCGCTGATTATTGACTGCGCCTTCTGTACGTCATTCCAAAAATCTGGAGAAAGGGTCAACTTTTCCAGATTGTTTGCTTTTTCCTTATAATTGTCGATTTTTACAGTCTGTTTCAGTTCTGCAAATTCTTTTTCCAAGTCGTAGAATGTCTGTTTCAATTCGAGTAAGGTCATATTATCTCCTATACGTCATTTCTGCCATGACAATATTTGTATTTCTTACCGCTGCCGCATGGACACGGATCGTTTCTACCGACCTTCTTCTGTACTGTTTTCGGTTTTTTCTTGACAGTCTCGTCTTCTTTACCGGAAAAAGTCTGAGTCGGTTTCGCTACTTGGACTCTTTCGGTGTTTTGTCTTACTTGAGCTTTCAGGACATATCTTGTGATGTCGTCCTGGATATTGTTTACCATGGTTGAAAACATCTCGAAACCAATTGCCTGATATTCCTGGAACGGATTGTTCTGTCCGTAACTCTGCAGAGTAACGGCCTGACGTAATTCGCTCATTTCGTCGATGTGTTGGATCCAATAGGTGTCGACCACTCTCAGAGTCACGGCCTTAAGGAAATCATTGTATGGCTTTTCTCCAGCTAAAGTCTTTTTCTCCTCGACGTCTTTCTTATATACGTCCATGACATATTGCAAAGGATCTTCCTCGTTGGTGAGCACGTTTGGGTCAATTGAATTGGCAACGAAGTATTTGTTCAGGTTGTTGAACATGGCTTCCCTGTCTTCGAAATGAGCCTCTACGGTTCTCCTCAATGATTGGTCGATCATATTGTTGACTTCTTCTTCAATGCTTTCATGGAACAAGACATCCGTTCTTTGCGAATAGATGATCTCTCTTTGCTTTCTTAAGACTTCATCGTATTTCAAAACGTTTTTACGACGATCGAAGTTGTTACCCTCGATTTGCCTTTGTGCTCTCAAAACCATTCTCGAGAACATCTTGTAATCGAGCGGAGACTCTCCGCCGGTACCTTTTTGAACGGTTACCATTTCGATCATTCTCTTGAATCTGTCACCACCGAATCTTCTCATCAGATCATCGTCTGCGGAAAGGAAGAAACGTGAATAACCAGGGTCTCCCTGACGACCGGAACGGCCTCTGAGCTGATTATCGATTCTACGTGATTCATGTCTCTCGGTTCCGATTACGGCCAAACCTCCAAGTTCAACCACTCCTGGTCCGAGTTTGATATCCGTACCACGTCCAGCCATGTTGGTCGCGATCGTGCAAGCGTATTTCTGTCCTGCTTTCGCAACGATTTCAGCTTCTCTTTCATGCTCCTTGGCATTAAGGACATCATGCTTGATTCCTTTTTTCTTGAGCAACGAGGAAAGCAGTTCGGAACTTTCGATGGAGATCGTACCGACAAGCATTGGTTGTCCAAGTTGATGTCTTCCCGCTATTTCTTCTGCCAGAGCTTTGTATTTGGCTTCCATGCTGGCGAAAATCAGATCGTTGTCGTCGATTCTGATGACAGGCATGTTCGTCGGTATTTCCACAACATACATGTTATAGATGTTCATGAATTCCTCTTCTTCGGTCTTTGCGGTACCGGTCATACCGGCAAGTTTCTTGTACATCCTGAAGAAGTTCTGGAATGTGATTGTCGCCATGGTGGTCGTTTCTTTCTTGATTTCAACGGCTTCTTTAGCTTCTAAAGCCTGATGCAATCCTTCCGAAAACTGCCGGCCATGCATCAGACGACCCGTGAACGAGTCGACGATGATTACGGTTCCGTCTTGGACCACGTAATCCACGTCTCTTATCATGATGAAATTGGCTCTCATCGCATTGTTTATATGGTGTAAAAGCACGACATTGGAAACATCGTACAAGTTATCCAGATTGAAGAATTTCTCGGCTTTTCGAATGCCCTCTTGAGTCAGATTAACGACTTTCTCCTTAAGGTCGATTTCGTAATCTTCCTC
>CAYZPL010000153.1:0-3183 GCA_964480415.1 uncultured Candidatus Izemoplasmatales bacterium | reverse complement strand
ACTTCATGAATTTATTTCAGCAGTTTTAAGTGGCGATGAAAACGATGAAGAGTTAAAGTTGAAAATTCTTAATGCAATATCCGGAGATGAAAACGAATGAAATTTCAATTCGACCCGAACCTGGATTTCCAGCACGAAGCGATCAATGCTGTGGTGGACCTCTTTGACGGCCAGGAGGTCTGTCAGACAAACTTCACTGTCATGCCCTTAAAGCATGATCCCCAAACCGCGTTGCCGGGCATGGAAAATGATCTGGGAATAGGCAACCGGTTGCGCCTTCTGGATGAAGACATCCACAAGAACGTCAAAAATATCCAACTCCGTAACGGACTCGCCCCTTCCGAAGCGCCCGGTTCCATGGACTTTACGGTGGAAATGGAGACCGGAACCGGTAAGACGTATGTCTACCTGCGTTCAATTTTCGAGATGAACCGGCTATACGGTTTTACCAAATTCATCATTGTGGTGCCGTCTGTGGCAATCAAGGAAGGCGTCTACAAATCGCTCCAGATGACTGAGGTGCATTTCAAGGGACTATACGAAAACGTCCAGTTTGATTATTTTGTATACGATTCCCAAAAGCTTGGACAAGTGAGAAACTTTGCCACCAGCGATTATATCCAAATCATGGTTATTAACATCGATGCATTTCGAAAGAGCTTTACCGATCCTGAGAAGGAAGACAAGGCCAACATTATCCACCGTCCTCACGACAGGATGACCGGGAACCGCCCAATTGAATTCATCCAGGCGACAAAACCGATTGTTATTATCGACGAACCGCAGAGCGTTGATACGACCAGCAAAAGCAAGGAAGCCATTGCATCGCTGAACCCGCTTTGCACCCTTCGTTATTCCGCCACTCACGTGGACAAATACCACATGATGTACAAGCTCGATTCGGTGGATGCTTATCAACGAAAACTTGTAAAACAGATCGAGGTGTCAGGTATCGAGATAAAGGATAGTCACAACAAGGCATTCATTCGATTACTGAAGGTTGACAATAGAAAAAGTCCGATTATCGCTCAGATTGAAATTGATGCGATGCAACGTAGCGGAGACGTCAAGCGAGTGAAAAAGACGATTCGCAGCGGCGATGACCTGCTGGAAATTTCCGGAAGCCGAAGCGTTTACGATGGCTATATCATAGAGGACATCTACTGCGAAAAAGGCAATGAGTATATTAGCTTTACCAGCAAACCTGAAATCGTCAAGCTGGATCAGGCCATCGGAGAGATAAACGATGACGAATACAAACGGCTACAAATCCGCAAAACCATTGAAAAACATCTTGAAAAAGAGATGGAACTTCGGCCAAAAGGGCTGAAGGTGCTAAGCCTGTTTTTTATAGATCGAGTTGCAAATTACCGCTGGTATGATGATGAAGGCAACCCGCAGCCCGGGAAATATGCGAAAATATTTGAAGAGGAATATAAACGAGAACTTCGCAAGCCAAAATACCACATTTTGTTCGAGGGCGCAGATATAGAAACCGCCGCGGAAGGGGTGCATGACGGCTATTTTGCGGTGGACAGGAAGAAGACTTCCTCAGGCAAGTCTGTTGAGGTGTTTAAGGACTCGCGTGGAGAAGGGAAAACAATTTCAGATGAGAGTGCGTACCAGCTCATCATGCGGGACAAAGAAAAGCTTTTGAACTTTGACACAAAGCTGAAATTCATTTTTTCCCATTCAGCGCTAAAAGAGGGGTGGGATAACCCGAATGTCTTTCAGATTTGTACGCTCAACGAGACCAGATCGGTTATGAAAAAACGGCAGGAAATTGGGCGCGGGTTGCGTATCGCCGTGAACCAAGACGGTGAGCGCGTTCATGGTTTTGATGTGAACAGACTTACAGTGATGGCAAACGAATCCTATGAAGACTTTGCCAAACAGCTACAAAAAGAGATCGAAGACGAAACCGGTATAAAGTTCGGTGTGGTCGAAAAGCATTTATTTGCAAACATCTCGGTACCGACAGAGGACCTTCAGGTCAAATATCTTGGGATCGAGGCGTCTCATTTAATATGGGATCATTTAGAGTCTAAAGGGTATATAGACACGAAAGGGAAAGTCCAAGATTCACTAAGAACCGACTTGAAAGATGGAAATGTAGACCTACCTGAAGAGATGGTAGACTATTCGGAACAGATATTGAACGTTCTTCGGAAAGTTGCCGGGAAACTTAACATCAAGAATGCCGATGAACGTAGAAAAGTTAAACTGAACAAAGCCGTGTTCCTCAGCGAGGAATTCAAGCAATTGTGGGAGCGGATTAAATACAAGACAACCTTTAGGGTGGATTTTGACTCCAAAAGGCTGATCGAAAAATGCGTGGATGAAATACGCAAGACATTAATAGTTGGGAGGGCAAGGTTTATCACCAGGACGGCGACACTTGATGTAGACAGGGGTGGCGTTAGTGCCGATATGGTCCATGAAACCACATCGATTTACGATGCCCGCGACTATGACCTTCCTGATCTTGTCAGCTATTTGCAGAACGAAACCAACCTCACCCGCCGGTCTATCGTCGATATTGTCCTGGGTAGCGGGCGGCTACAAGATTTTAAGAATAACCCACAGAAATTCATTGAGCAGGTTGCAGCGATTATTAAGCACCAGATGCGGATTTTCATCGTGGATGGTATCAAGTATCAAAAGATAGGTGATCAGCATTATTATGCCCAAGAGCTTTATGAAGAAAACGAACTCTACGGCTATCTCAGTAAGAACATGCTTGAAAGCAAAAAGTCAGTCTTTGACCATGTTGTATATGAATCTGATGTAGAGGCGGATTTTGCCAAGTCATTCGAGTTGAGTGACGATGTGAAGGTTTATGCCAAGCTCCCAGGATGGTTCAAGATCGACACGCCACTCGGTAGTTACAACCCCGATTGGGCGGTTCTTGTCGAATTAGATGGCCAGCCACGGCTATACTTTGTGGTGGAGTCCAAAGGCAGTCTTTTTAGTGAAGCCCTTCGGGTGTCAGAAAACGCCAAAATAAAATGCGGTCGGAAGCACTTCAAAGCACTGGAAAGCGATGTCGAATTTATGGTCGCAAATAATTACACGACATTTTCGGAAAAGGTTTCTTCAACTGAGTAGGATGAATAACTCTATAATATTGAAAGAGACGTAGGCAAATATATCAAATACTAGATAAAATAGACGAATATCAGC
>CAYZPL010000152.1:0-3185 GCA_964480415.1 uncultured Candidatus Izemoplasmatales bacterium | reverse complement strand
CCGAACCCAATGGTCTGCCGTCTGAAGTGAAGAAAAAAGCTACTATCCCAATCAGTGCTATAGATACAAAGGTGATTACAAAGAGCATTAGAACCAAAGACACGGTTCCTTTCGCAAGGAACTGGTCGAATTTATATCTCAGTTTGCTTTTCTTTCTCATTTTCACCCTCCCGAAAAAATAAAAGAAAAAGCCACAAGGTTTTTTTACAAGACACTTGTGGCGAAAATTAATTAGGTAAATTGTCTATTTAATGAAATTATATCACTAGGACAATTGAAATAAAACAAGCTGAACGGAAATTGAAAAGATTATGACAAAATGGTCATAATCTTTATCTTGTAGCCTTTTCTCTTTGCATACTTGACTGTATCAGACTCGGCGGGGTTATATAGAGTTTTGGAAAGATGTTCTTATCGAGTTTGAGATTGAAATATAGCAATGCCGCTTCAATTATTCCTAGTATTATCAAAAGAATCATGACTGAATCAAATCCGTAATTATCGATCAGTTGTGCGCTTACCAGCCGCCCCAGGTTTCCACCGATGAACCCACCGATGAAGCCGAAAGCCGACAATCTGCCCCTATGCGAGGCAGGAACCCTTCTCGACATATATGGAGCCTGCCCGATCGTGTTTATGATCTCTGCCAATGTGAACACGAAAATAAAAATGAAAAACAGGAATAAAAGACTCGCTTTGAATATTATCAAGAAACTTAGCCCCATTACAAGAGAGCCTAGAGCCATCTTCTCGAGTTCGAACTTTTTTCTTAAGAGATAAGTCATCACGGCTGTGAAAACAACGACGACGATCCCGTTCAAACTGGCAACGAAACCGTAATATGTAGCTCCTTCAGCATTACCGAACACCTGTTTCATGTATAAAGGCAAAGTAAAGCCCCATTGTTGATAGATGAATGCGCCGATAGCTCCGATCAGAACGAAATAAGTTATCGACTTTCTTTTCTTCAAGACGGAAAAGGAATTCTCTTGGACATTTATATGTTCCTCATATTCATTCCTGTCTTCTTCCTTTATATCTTCATATCTGTACACCTTGACGAATATCACTATCAACAAAGTCGAAAAAAGTGTCGTGGTTCCGTCGAGAATGAACGCCAAACTCAGATAATTGGTGAAAAGCAACCCCGCCATCAAAGCTCCGAATGAGAAACCGAGATTTCCGCCAAGATACGCAAGAGAAAATACGCTTTCCCTTTCGGAAGGCAGCGTAGCTTCGGAAATCAAGGCGTTATAAGCCGGCCCTTGCAAAGTCGCAAAGAATGAAGATATGGCCAGAAGATAGATGATTATTGAATGCGGTTGGAAAATGGCGCAGGCGAAGAAAAACAAGACACTTATTATTGAGAAGATGACAATCAGACTTTTCTTGTCGAATCTGTCAGCCAACTTACCGCCGATGAAATTTCCTCCAAGAAGCAATACCGATACTCCGGTCAGGAAATAGCTTGCATAAGTTGCGCTTAATCCCAGTTTGATCGTGAAGATCATCGTCATCATCGGACCGATCAAAGCGCCCATGCTGTTGACGGTACGGGCAAAAAACAAAACATATGCTGTTTTGGATAGCCCTTTATACTGTTTGAACAGCCCCTTGATATGACCGAAAAAAGTCCTTTTCATCGTTTCCATAATTGTCCTCTAGATTATTAAATTTCATAGTCTTTATCGAATTATGATAATCTATTATTTTTACACTATATCTATCTTAACAGAAAGGTAAGAATTGTCAATATGGAAACAGTGTTGGAATCGCTTATTTCTTGTGTTTTTTACAAAAAAAGATTATGACTCGAGGTCATAATCTGTTTCGCTGAGATTTGGTTCAATTTGCGCTTCTCGTTCCCTCATAATACTTGTTTTCATCATGCTCGGCGGGGTTATGTACAAGTTAGGGAATATCTTCTTATCATACCTGTAATTCAGATAAAGCAAGAACGCTTCTATAACACCAAGTAAAATCAACAATGCAATCACATAATCGAAACCATAAGCATCGATTATCCATCCACATAAAACGGTACTTACGTTTCCGCCGATAAAGTATCCGAGGAATCCTATGGAAGATAATCTTCCTCTATGCGAACCAGGAACCCTTCTCGACATGTACGGGGCTTGTCCAACCGTACTTGTCACCTCGGCCAAAGTGAATATGATTATGAATATGAAAAACAGGTAAAGAAAACTCGCTTTGAAAATTATCAGGAAGCTTACTCCCATGAAGAAAGCTGCCAAAGCCATTTTTTGAAGTTCGTATTTTTTTCTAAGCAAATATGTGAGTATCGGTGTAAATATAATTACCACGGCGCCATTTATACTGGCGACGAATCCATAGAATTTCGCTCCATCGGTACTTCCGAAAATATGATTCATATATAAAGGAAGTGAAAAATTCCATTGCTGGTACATGAATGCACCAAGAATCGTAATCGATATGAAGTAAATAAGTGATTTTCTTTTCCATAAGACTTTGAAAATCGATTCGCTTTCGTCGATATGATCCTCATATTCATTCTTGTCTTCTTCTTTTATTTCCTCTTGCCTGTATTCTTTTACCATCAATATAATCATTAATGTAGAAGTTATTGTGGTCGTACCATCCAATATGAACGCCAAACTTAAGAGATTAGCAAATAATAATCCCGCCATAGCCGCACCGAATGTGAAACCCAGATTGAATCCTATGTAAGCTAACGAGAAAACTCTTTCCCTTTCAGCAGGAAGAGTCGAATCGGCTAACAATGCATCAAATGACGGGCCTTCCATGGTCGCAAAAAATCCTGAGGCAATCAAGAAATATATCATGATTTCTCTTGGTTGGAAAATCGCACATGCATAGAAAAACAATACGCTGATTATATCAAGCGTAATAATGATCTTTTTCCGACTGAACTTATCGGCTAGTTTACCGCCGATTATATTTCCACCAAGCATCAATATCGAAACTATCGCCATCAAGGAACCCGCATACAATGCTGAATATCCCAATTTGACGGTAAGAATAAGTGTTAGCATCGGAAAGATGAAAGCACCCATACTCGTCACAAGACGAGCGAAAAACAATACATAAGCCGTTTTTGATAAACCTTTGTATTGTGAAAATAACCCTGAAATTTTACTAATGATACCTTTTGAAACCATTTTTTTCCTCTTCCTACGAAGTCA
>CAYZPL010000151.1:0-3218 GCA_964480415.1 uncultured Candidatus Izemoplasmatales bacterium | reverse complement strand
ATTCAGAAAGTCATTGATAAACTTAACGAAATCCAATATAAAAAGGAGTAGTGGCAATGAAAACATATGCAATAGTACTTGCGGCCGGAAAAGGCACAAGGATGAAAACGGAATTACCTAAATGTGCATATCCTTTATTAAAAAAACCTATGATTGCCTATATCGTTGAAAACCTGAAAATGACGCAACTTGTATCCGACATCATCGTAGTTGTCGGCCATAAGAAAGAAGTCATCAAAGATATTCTTAACTCACAGGTGCTCTATGCGGAACAGCTAGAACAATTGGGAACTGGCCACGCGGTCATGATGGCCGAGAGTGTCATTCCTGACAAGGAAGGCGATATCATAATCTTGCCTGGTGACATGCCATTGATAGATAATGAAATCCTTTCCGAAGTAATTAAAGCACATAAAGTATACAGACATGACCTTACTGTCGTTTCGACGTTTGTCGAAGATCCGACCGGTTACGGAAGAATCATCAGGAACGGCACCAATTATCTTCATGCGATCATTGAAGAAAACGACGCGACTGAAACCCAGAAGAACATCAAGGAGATCAATACCGGTATCTATATCGTCAAGAACAAGGTTTTGTTCGACGCTTTGAAAAGAATCGACAACAAGAACGCCAAAGGCGAATACTATCTGACAGACATTGTCAAGATCATCAAGAAAGAAGATTTTCTTGTTGGAACGTATGAACTTAAGAATGCATACAAAGCGATGGGTGTCAACGATCTCTATGCCTTAAGCATCGCAGAGGAAAAACTAAGAGATGACATCAACCAGAAACTGATGATCTCCGGAGTCGCCATGATCAATCCGAAGACGATCACAATCGGACATAATGTCGTTATCGAAAGCAACGTCACCATCCATCCGAATACATATATCACCGGTACATCCGTGATCAAAAGCGGAGCACAAATCGGGCCGAATACCGAAATCCATAATAGCATTATCGGCGAATCGGTTATCTGTAAGCATTCGTTGGTATACAATTCAGAAGTCAGGGAAAACACCACGATCGGGCCTTTCGCACATTTAAGAGACGGAGCGCAGATCGGGCCGAACAACCGAATCGGCAACTTTGTCGAAATCAAGAAGTCACAGACTGGCGACAATACGAAAGCCAGCCATCTCGCTTATATCGGCGATGCGACCGTCGGCAGCAGAGTCAACTTCGGATGCGGTTCGATAACAGTCAATTACGACGGCAAGAACAAGTATAAGACGCTTATAGGAGACGATGTCTTCATCGGTTGTAACGTCAACATGATCGCACCGATCAAGATCGATGACAATGTTCTTATCGCAGCCGGTTCAACCTTGAACAAAAACGTTCCTAAAGGCTCATTGGCAATCGCCAGAGCATACCAGGTCAACAAGGAGAACTATCTCAACATCCATAACGACAAAAACGCCGACTTGGATGATAACAAAGACGAAAATAAATAGTTGACAAAACTTTGTTTTTATAATATAATCATATCGGTCTAAACCGTAGAAAGTAAGAGTACCCACTCTTCACCCGATTGAACCTATCAATGGGTAGTATGCTATTAGGTGATCTGTATTTTATTCAGATTATACGTGGGTACCTGTACGGTACCCATTTTTTATACCTTTGGAGGTGTTCAATATTTTATACAACAATCAAAAACCTGTAAACAGAGACACGACTTTGGTCAATGAAAACGTTCGATTCAAAGAAGTGCGGTTGATTGGCGCTGATGGTCATCAGTATGGTGTAATATCAAGCAAAGAAGCCTATAATATCGCGATGAGCGAAGGCTTGGACCTTGTTGTGGTCGCACCGACTGCGAAACCACCGGTATGTAAATTGATGGACTATAGCAAATTCCGCTATGAACAACAAAGAAAAGCGAGAGAAGCTAAGAAACATCAGAAAATCGTTGAAGTCAAAGAAATACGCATGACCGCTGTCATCGATACGCATGACTTTGAGACAAAGCTTAGAAACGGCAACAAATTCCTAGGCAAGGGCGACAAGCTCAAAGTCTCAGTACGTCTACCTTATCGCGCGGGAACTGCGCTTGTCCAGCAAGGTAATGAAGTCTTACAGAAATTCGCGGACGGATGTGAAGAAGTCGGCGAGGTCGAAAGTAAGATCAAACACGAAGGACGTTATATATCTATGGTTTTAGCACCGAAAAAAAAGTAACAGAAGGAGAAAGTTATAATGCCAAAAATGAAATCCCACTCGGGAACAAAAAAGAGACTTAAGAGAACCGGCTCTGGAACGATCACAAGACCAAGTGCATTCCAAAACCATCTCATGAGTCACAAAACACCAAAACAAAATCGTCAATCTAGAAGATCTGAAACTGTCGCAACTTCTGATTTAAAAAGAATCAGACATCAGGTTCCGTATCTATAATCGGGAGGAGAATTAATCATGCCAAGAGTTAAAGGAAGTTTCGTAACAAAAAACAGACGAAAAAAAGTACTAAAATTAGCCAAAGGATATTACGGAGCAAAACATCTGCTTTACAAAACTGCCAAAGAACAAGTTATGCATTCACTCAAGTATGCATATAGAGACCGCCGCAGAAGAAAAAGAGATTTCCGTAAATTATGGATAACTAGAATCAATGCAGCAGCTAGAATGAACGATCTATCTTATTCTAAATTGATCAACGGATTGAAACTCGCAAGCATCGAAGTCAACAGAAAAGTATTGGCTGACATCGCTGTTTCAGATCCGAAAGGTTTCACAGCACTTTGCAAACAAGCTGAAAAAGCTTTGACAAAGGCAAACTAAATCATGAAGAAAGTCTGATTTCAGACTTTTTTTATTGCAATAATCATAAATTAAATCATAAATTAATTTCAAAATGTTATTTGTAAAATATAATAATATTTGGTAATATATTTACTAGATATATATGTGGAGGCATTGCATGGAGAAAACTATCGAAGTCAAGAACATCACCAAGTCATTCAAGCTTTCAAGAAAACAGCAAAAAATTGAAAACACGAATAAGAAGATTATTGTGGCAGTGAACAATCTGTCATTTTCTTCATATAAAGGAGAGATATTCGGCCTATTAGGCCCGAACGGTGCCGGTAAAACAACTGCGCTCCGCTGTATCTCGACACTTATCAAGCCAGATGAAGGCGATATCACAGTAGACGGATTCAGTGTCATGAAACAGGAAAGTGAAGTAAGAAGTTCGATAGCATTTCTAA
>CAYZPL010000150.1:0-3238 GCA_964480415.1 uncultured Candidatus Izemoplasmatales bacterium | reverse complement strand
ATATATCTTGCCGGTATTTTCATGGGTGCAATCGATACCGGTATTGTCACACCGGCAAGAACACTTATTGAGAATTCGCTTGGAGTGGACGCTCAGTTTGGAATCTGGATGATCACGATATATACTTTGGCATATGCATCTAGCATCCCAATCATGGGTAAGATTGCGGATAGATACGGAAGAAAGTACATCTATCTCCTCAGCATATTGCTTTTCGGATTGGGCTCGATGATGTCGGGACTTAGCCAGTATGCCGGAAGTTTCACGATGCTCTTGATTTCAAGGGCCATTCAAGCAATCGGAGGCGGTGGAATCGTTCCTGTCGCAACAGCGGAATTCGGTACCACGTTTCCAAAAGCGAAACGTGGAGTGGCATTAGGCCTTGTCGGTGGAGTGTACGGGATCGCCAATATTTTCGGTGCTTCGGCTGGTAGTCTGATTTTGGATACTTTCGGACATGCGAACTGGAGTTTCATTTTCTTTATAAATGTGCCGATTACGATATTCATCTTGATATTCGGGGTATTGAAACTGCCTAACTTCAAAGGTGAGACTGTCAAGAAAATCGATATTTGGGGTACCTTGCTTCTTACTCTCATGATATTGTCACTTCTATATGGGCTCAGAAGCATAGACTTTTTGAATTTCTGGAAATCACTGACTGATTACAATGTCTGGGTATTCCTAGTTGCGGCTTTGATTATCTTACCGATATATCTATATGCGGAAAAAAGGGCGGAAGATCCAATTATAAATCTCTCCTATTTCCGCAATCGACCGATTCTGATTACGATGATCTTGTCTTTCATATCTGGTGTCATCTTGATGGGAACGATATTTGTGCCGCAGTTCTCGGAAAATGCGGTCCGCATTGCTTCCGGTAGTGGCGGATACTACGTCATCTTCATCGGCCTTTTTGCCGGGATCGGCGCTCCGCTTTCAGGAAGACTTATCGACAAGTTCGGAGTCAAACCGGTGATCGGTTTCGGGTTTCTGTTTTCGGTCGCGGCTTCTTTGTTTGTAATTTTTGTAACGATCCCGAATCCCAAGGTCCTGACTGTCATATTAAGTCTGATGATGCTAGGACTCGGACTCGGTTTCTCACTCGGAACTCCTTTAAATTATATGATGCTGGAAAATACCGATGCCAAGGAATCCAATTCGGCTTTGGCGACATTGTCACTAGTAAGATCGGTGGGAACAACTGTCGCTCCAGCGATAATGGTCGCGTTTCTCGCCAGTGCGGGAATGTTGATGCAACCGAACATCAAGTCGACGTTGCCTAATAGCTTGACGATACCTCCGGTAGAATATGCAACCGAGATAAACACTACATTTGCACAACTTGAGAACGATCCAAGATTTGCTTCGATGCTTTCAGGCTTCACTTTTCCGGACATGTCTAAGGATACAGTGTTTTCATTGAATTCCGCGCAAACAACCGGATCAATGGGAAGCATAGATCCGAATGCGATCGCCAAATTGCAAAGTTCCGATGTAACGACTATTGCGACAAATACAAGGGATTTCTATCAAACTCTTTTCAACAGTTTCATTCCGGCAGTTGTGACCAGTATCCAATCAGGTATCCAATCCGGAATTGATAAGATAAATAACGCTGTTGATGGCATGAACGGAGCGCTTGCAGTCCTGAACCAGACGATAACAGCATTTACCGACATGCAGGCGGAACTTATGGCTTTGCCGTCATCAAGTTTTGACGGAACCGAGGTTTCTGAGCTTGTTTCAGCCGATACTTTAGCGGAAGTGCCGCAAGCTTCGTTATCGCTTCTTAACGGGATCACGACACTCAACGATTTCAATACGTTACTCGCTTCAGAACAGGGTCAGAAAGCAGGGTTGGAATCAACCATAGGCACTTTGACGACCTTGACCAATGAAATGACATCCTTCAAGACCGATCTCAGTCATGAATTCACTGTGGCTGTCAATAATTACCTGGATGAGATCACCGCACGATCGAATACGATTGAGGATGTTTTCCAATCGACACTTAACAAAGGATTCAAGAACATATACATTACGACCTTGAGTGCCGCTTTTATGGGATTTATGATACTGCAACTATATAAAAGCCCAGAAAATAAAGAAGAGGCTGACAAGGATTCTTCAAAATGAAATAACGATAAGTAATAGGAACACATAAAAAATTTCACTAAGAAAATCAGGTAATTTCGTGATTAGCAAAATCATTTGAAATTATCTGTTTTTTTAGTCATCATACCCTTGAAAAATAGCCTCAACGATAATATAATATTCTATATTCGGGGAAGGTTGTTGTATGAAAAAAATCGATATTGCAAAGTGGAAAAGAAGAAAGCATTATGAATTCTATAAAGATTATGATTATCCGCTATTTTCTGTTACAGCTAATCTCGATGTGACCAACTTGATAATTCATAGCAAAGCGAAACAAATCTCATTCTTCCCATCGTTTTTATATGTGGTGATGAAGTCGATGAATTCAATCGAAAATTTCAAGTATCGAATCAGAGGCGATGAAGTCGTCTTACATGATTCGGTAACACCATCTTTCACAGTTCTTAATGATCAAGAACTCTATGTGTTCTGTACTACTGAATACGATCCCGATTACAAAACATTCACTAATAAGGTCATTGAAGATATCGAGAAAAGCAAGAAAAGCATTCGATTGGAAGATATACCCGGCAAGGACGACCTTGTCTTCATATCAAGTCTGCCATGGACGAGTTTTACCGGCGTGACGCATCCAATCGATACCAAGAACCCGGATTCCTTCCCGAGGGTAACATTCGGGAGATACTTCAAAGAAAACGACAGATTTCTGATTCCATTCAATATCTATGTCCATCATGGACTTTGCGACGGGCTTCATGTCGCAAGACTCTTTGCGTCGATTGAAGAGAATATCAAAGAAATGTTTTAAAATTTAATATCGATTTTAAATAGGTGCATAACAGGGAAACAGGTGAAAAACCTGTGCTGTACCAGCAACCGTGATATCCGATGGATCTATAGTGGCCATTGCCTAGGCGAGAAGGCATAGACCCAAGAGAGGAAGAGCCGGGAGACCTACCTATTTATTAAATACAATTTAGGAGATACTTATGAAAAGAACAGTACTGGGTTTATTGCTATTCTTGGCAGCCACGTTCATGTTAATGGGATGCGGCGAAACACAGACATCAGGCACGGTGATCATCCAGATCATCACCGCGGGCGACAATCCAAACAC